>JAFXOB010000145.1 GCA_017529005.1 Elusimicrobiota bacterium | reverse complement strand
GATATTATTTGATAAACAAAATAAAGAAGAATATGAAAAAATAAAATCCGAACTAAATAATCTTATTAATAAAATAAGGGAAAAAATAGTTAATAAAAAATATGATGAAGCCTTAATGGATTCAAGAAATATCATAGATTCTTATCCTAAATATCCTAATGGATATATTATAAGAGGAGACGTTTATTTTGCCATGCAAAAATATAAACAAGCATTGGACGATTATAAAAAGGCACTTTCTTTATCATCAAATAATAATAAAAATTTTAATTTATATTTGAAATTAGCAAATACAGAATATGAATTAGAATCATATAAAGACTCTATTGATTATTATCTTAAAGTTATAAATTTAAAACCTAATTATGAATATGCTTATTATCAACTAACAGGGGCATATATATTTATTGAAAATTTTAATAATGCTTTAAATTGTGTGGAAAAATATACAAAAATATCCAAAACAAAAAAAATAAAAGTATCAGATTATTCAAAATGGACATCAATATTAAATAAATATACTGAAAATGAAACTATTAGGGATTTAAAAAAGATTTTGAAAGAATTAAGTTTTATACAATCTTAATATTCAATCAATTCGTAGTTTATAGATCCTATACCGAGTTCTTGTGCATAGTTAAGTTGAACCATATAATCTATATCAGGATAAAGATATTTTATAAAATCTTTGCCATAGATTTTATTTACGATATCTATACTTGCTTTATCCACTGCAACAGGATCTTCACCGGCAACAATTCCAATATCATCTAATAATACTTTGTCTTTTCGTGTGTTACAATCGCAATATTTTGTTATATGATTTAAAAAACTTATACTGAAACTTTTTTTATTTTTTAATACTCCGTAACAAACTTCCACTATTTTTTCTTGAACATTTTTTAAACTGTCATCCCAAGTTAATTCAAATACTCTTTTAGGACAACTTATTGTACACTCACCACAACCAATACATTTTTCTTTATCGAACACAACTTTTTTATTTTTGATTTCCAAAGCTTTTGGCGGACACCATTGTACACAACTACCACAACCTATACAATTTGTTGTATCAACTTCCGGATTTGTATTATGATGCATTGCATATTTACCGGCTTTACTACCGCATCCCATTCCTATATTTTTTAATGCTCCGCCAAAACCCGCAATTTCGTGTCCTTTAAAATGATTTAAAAATATAAACGAGTCGGTATAAAAAATATCCCTTGCAATGGAAACCGTTTTAAAATGTTTTTTGTTTATTTCAACTTCTGCTGCAGCATTTCCTCTTAATCCGTCGGAAATTATAATGGGACATCCGCAATTTTCTATATTAAACCCGTGTTTATTTGCTAACAATAAATGATGATATGCATCGGACCTTTTACCTACATAAATCGTACTTGCATCGGTAAGAAAAGGAAAAGCTGTTTTTTCTTTAGCAATATCAGCAATAACTTTTGTATATTCCGGTTTTACATACCCCTCGTTACCATCTTCACCGAAATGCATTTTTATAGCTAAAAATTGTCTTGCTTTTACATGGTCAAAAGCTCTTGCAAATTTAAGAAATTTATAAAATTCGTTTTTTTTGTTCCAAGGCAAGAAATAAACTTTACCGGACATAAATTTAACCTCTTTTATTATATTTTCTTAATTGTTTTAATGTGAGTTGAATATCTTTTGGTAATTCGGAAGAAAAAATTAGTTTTTCTTTATTATCAGGCAAAAATAACTCTATTTGGGATAAGTGCATAGGTAATCTTTTTAATAAAGGTTTTTCTTTTGTAATTCCTTTATATCTTCTTTTCAAGTTTGAAAGTAATATAGGTTCATCGCTTCCGTAAATTTTATCTACGGCAAGTGTATTACCTATTGACCAAAAATGAGCTCTTATTTGATTTTTTCTGGTAGTCAGGGGATAAACTTCAACGAAAGCAAAGCTTTTAAATTGTTCCTTAACTTTGTATTTTGTAACGGAGTTTATACCTTTATCATTAACGGAAGTCGTCTGTTCGTTAACAACAAGTTTATTATCTATTTCACCTTCAGCATTGTCCATAATACCATTTACCAATATATGATATATTTTTTTTACTTGTTCTTTTTTAAACTGTTTCGAAATAAATTCATAAGTTTTTTTATTTTTTGCAAATATTATAATTCCGCTTGCTTCATAATCAAGAGAATTAACAGGAAAAACATCTTGTTTTAAATCTTTTTGAAGAATGTCTAATATAGTATTATTTTTATTACTTTC
>JAFXOB010000144.1 GCA_017529005.1 Elusimicrobiota bacterium | reverse complement strand
TTTAGGTGAAAGTGTAAGAAGAGATATGTGCTTAACTCTTGAACAAATGGGATTTGAAATTGAAGCTTCTCACCATGAAGTTGCAAGAGGACAACACGAAATAGATTTTAAATATGCAGAAGCTTTAAAAACTGCAGATAACATCAATACATTCAAATTAGTAGCAAAAACAATTGCACAAAAACACGGATTACATGCAACATTTATGCCAAAACCTATTTTCGGTATAAACGGTTCGGGTATGCATACAAACCAATCATTATTTAAAGACGGGAAAAATGCTTTTTATGATCCTAAAGATTCAATAGGTCTTTCAAAAACAGCATACAGTTATATCGCAGGTATAATGAAACACATAAAATCAATGGCTGCAATATCCAATCCGTTAGTAAATTCTTATAAGAGATTGGTTCCCGGATATGAAGCACCTGTATATATTGCATGGTCTGCAAGTAACAGAAGTCCGTTGATAAGAATTCCTGCCGCAAGAGGAGCATCAACAAGAATAGAATTGAGATGCCCGGATCCGGCAGCAAATCCGTATTTCTTACTTTCTGCATGTTTAGCTGCAGGTCTTGACGGAATAAAGAACAAACTTAAAGTAAAACATTCTACAGATAAGAACATATTTAAGATGACAAAAGAAGAAAGAGATGCTGCAGGAATAGAAAATTTACCGCATAATTTAATAAATGCAGTAAGAGCAATGCAGAAGAGTGATTTGATGAAACAAACTTTAGGTGAATATTCGTTCAACCTTTATACACAGGCAAAAACAGAAGAGTGGGATAATTACAGAACGAAAGTTCATCAATGGGAAATAGATGAATATTTAGTAAATTATTAATTTTTGCGAAGCAAAAATACAACAAATTGCGTAGCAATTTCCAAGAGACTGCGAAGTTTGGTGTGAAGTGAAGTAATTTTAAAATGCAGTGTACTAAGATGTTAGCGAAGCGGTAGTGTACATAAATTTTAAAATTAAAAAACTGTAGCCCAAAGTTCGCAGTCGATATAAGCTGTTCGGGGAGACTATAATGAAAGAAGGTCAAGTAAGAATACCTGCAGGATGTGCAATAAGCGGTATCATAGATAAAAAAGGTAACAGATTTAACGGAACGGATATTATTAAATCTATTGCATTGATGCATGAAAGATCTAACGGTTTGGGCGGCGGATTTGCGGGATACGGAATATATCCTCAATACAAAGATTTTTTCGCATTACACATTTTTTATGATAACAATCAAATAAAAGCTAAAACGGAAGAATTTTTAAACGAACACTTTGAAATAGAAAGTGCGGGAAATATTCCTACAAGAAAAGTTCCGTCAATAAAGAACAAACCTTTGATTTGGAGATATTTTGTTTTGCCCAGAATTTATAAAGTCAGAAACTTAAATATGGACGAAGACGAATTTACTGCAAGATGTGTAATAAGAATAAATAAAGAATTCAGCGGTGCTTACGTATTTTCAAGCGGTAAAAACATGGGTGCATTTAAAGGTGTAGGTTACCCTGAAGATATAGGAAACTTTTATATGCTTGAAAATTATGAAGGTTATATCTGGACGGCTCACGGAAGATTTCCTACAAACACTCCCGGCTGGTGGGGAGGAGCACATCCTTTTACTATGCTTGACTGGTCTATAGTTCATAACGGAGAAATATCTTCTTATGATGCCAATAGAAGATTTGTTGAAATGTTCGGATACAATTGTTCACTTCAAACAGATACGGAAGTAATAACATATTTACTCGATTTACTCGTTAGAAAACATAAACTTCCTATGGAAAAAGCGTTACAGGTGTTAGTAGCACCTTTTTGGAAAGATATTGAGAACGAAAATCCTAAAAAGGCACAAGAATTAAAAGCTTTAAGAACGGTATATTCTTCCGCTCTTATAAACGGTCCTTTCTCTATTCTTATAGGATATGAAGACGGACTTATAGCATTAAATGACAGAATAAAATTAAGATCAATGGTAAGTGCAACTAAAGGCAGTAAAGTATATTTTGCAAGTGAAGAAAGTGCAATAAGAGTAATTTGTCCCGACCCTGAAAGTATTTATCATCCGAAAGGCGGAGAACCGGTAATCGTTAAGTTGGAGGCAAGACAATGAGTTTAAATTTAGTATCGGACAGATTTGAAGTTTTAAGAGATCAAAATAAATGTATAAGGTGCAAAGTTTGTGTAAAACAATGTTCCAACGAAGTTCATATATTTGATGAAGAAGACAATATTGTTTTGTCGGAAGATTCAAAATGTGTATGTTGTCACAGATGTGTTGCAATGTGCCCTACAAAAGCAATTAAAATAAGAAAAAATACTTTAGAGTTTAAAGAAAATGCCAACTGGACAGGTACGGCAATAGACGAAATTTACAGACAGGCACAAACCGGCGGTATGCTTTTGTCCAGTATGGGAAACCCTAAACCGTTTCCTATTTATTGGGACAAAATACTGTTAAATGCAAGTCAGGTAACAAACCCGTCCATAGATCCTTTAAGAGAACCTATGGAAACAAAAGTTATGATAGGCAGAAAACCCGACAAATTAGAATACGATAAAAACGGTAATATGATAACGAAAATTCCACCACAAATAGAGTTAAATATGCCTATAATGTTTTCTGCAATGAGTTATGGTTCAATATCGAAAAATGCTCATGAAGCTCTTGCAAGAGCCGCAGAAAAGTTAGGGATACTTTATAATACCGGTGAAGGCGGACTTCATAAAGATTTTTATAAATACGGTAAAAATACTACCGTTCAGGTAGCTTCAGGAAGATTCGGTGTTCATTTGGATTATTTGAATGCCGGTGCAGCAATAGAAATTAAAATAGGGCAAGGTGCAAAACCTGGTATAGGCGGACATTTGCCCGGAATAAAAGTAGGTCCTGATGTTTCTGCAACAAGAATGATACCGGAAGGTTCAGATGCAATATCACCTGCACCGCACCATGATATATATTCGATAGAAGATTTAAGACAACTTATATTTTCTTTAAAAGAAAGTACGAATTATACAAAACCTGTTTTTGTTAAAATCGCAGCGGTTCACAATGTTTCCGCTATTGCATCAGGTATTGCAAGAGCAGGTGCAGATGCAATTGTTATAGACGGTTTCAGGGGCGGAACGGGAGCAGCACCTACAAGAGTCAGAGATAATGTAGGAATACCTATAGAACTTGCTTTAGCAAGTGTAGATCAAAGATTAAGAGATGAAGGTATAAGAAACCATATTTCCGTTATATGTGCAGGTTCTATAAGAAACAGTGCAGATATAGTAAAAGCTATTGCTTTAGGTGCAGATGCCGTATATATTGCGTCGGCAGCATTAATTGCAATGGGATGCCATATGTGTCAAAGTTGTTCTACCGGAAAATGTAATTGGGGTATAGCAACACAAAATCCCGAACTTGTAAAAAGGTTAAATCCCGATATTGCTTATGAAAGGTTAATAAATTTGCTTACTGCATGGAACAATGAAATAAAAGAAATGTTGGGCGGAATGGGAATAAATGCAATAGACAGTTTAAGAGGTAACAGATTAATGTTAAGAGGAGTAGGGCTTAATCTTAAAGAACTTGAAATACTCGGAATAAAACATGCAGGAGAATAATAAAAGAAATGAAAAAAGTTTATGCTTTTGAAAAAAATTGTTTAGGGTGCGGGTTATGTGAAGTTTATTGCAGAACTGCACATTCAAAATCAAAAGATATCATAAAAACATATAAGAAGGAAAATGTTGATTCTGCAATAACAATTGAAGAGATAG
>JAFXOB010000143.1 GCA_017529005.1 Elusimicrobiota bacterium | reverse complement strand
CGTTTCTTTTTGCTCTTTGATCGATAGCAACTACTCTGTAGTAGGCTCTCTTAGGTCTTCCTATTCTCTGTAGACGAATTCTCACACTCATTTACATTTCTCCTTAAATAAAATACTTAACTTGCTTATAAAACAAGTTAGTATAAGATTTTATATGTTTTTTGATAATTTGTCAATAATATTTGTTTAAACTATTTTTTGATTTTTGACATCAAATAAATTCCAACAATACCAAACAAAATATTCGGAAGCCAAGCGGCAAGCCATACCGATACAATTTGGTTTTCCCCCAAACTCATACATACGGCTTGAATGCACCAATATATAAAAGAAAATATAAGAGCAAATGTAAAACTTATTATTTTTCCAAACTTATTACCCAAACCTAAAGCAAAAGGAATACCTATCATCATAACTATTATATGGGCAAAGACATTTGCAAATCTTGAATGATATTTTATTTGTTCTTTTAAAGTATTTTCACCCAACATTTGTTTTTTTTGAATATATCCTTTAAAAGTTTTTAAATTCATTTGTTCATATCTTGTATCTTTAACAATCAAATCCTGCGGTTTAACGGTAAAACCAAAAATTTTGCTATCAAAATATTGCTCATTCCAATTATTTTTATCATCAAAAGTTCTTATCACTCCGTTTTTTAAAAGCCAACCGCCATTTGCATAAAGACCTTCACCAACAACTATATTTTTTGTAAGGTAATATTGGGAATTGTATTCATCGATAATAATATCTTTCATATAATTTTCATTTATGTTCAGATATCCGATAGACATTCTTGAATTATTGGGCAATGTAACTATTATATTCTTATGTTCATTACTAATATCGTCCATTTTCTTTTTCTTTATTTTTACTTTTCTTACATATTCCGCCTTAACAACTGTGTGTGGTATAACAAATTCTCTCATACAGAAATCAAAAATTCCTATACAAAAGCCCAAAATCATAAAAAGACAAATTATTCTCCAAAGATTTACACCGGATGCTTTAAGTGCAGTAATTTCATTTCTTTTAGCAAGTTCACCCAATGAAAACAAGAGTGCTAGTAATACCGACACCGCAAAAACATCTATCATCCACCATGGTAAACTTAATAACAGATATTCCATTATTAAAAGGAATGGAGTTTTGAGTTCCATATACATACTCATTTCTCTAAAGAATTCGGAAATCATAACAATAAATCCGAAAGCAAATGCTATGAAAACTAACGGTTTTAAGAATTGTTTTGATATATATGTATAAATTTTTATCATTTTATTTTTTTAACATTTTCCTAAATAAAATTATTCCAACTACCGCCAAAATAAAATCCGGAAGCCACATTATATAACAAGACGGGATATACCCTTTTTCACCTACATTCATTGATATAACCAAAAATAAATAATATATAAATATTACTCCCAAGCTCATACCAAAGCCTATAGCTTTACCACCTTTTCCAGCCATAATACCCACAGGTATTGCAATCAACACAAATACTATCGGAGCAATAGCAACTGTCCATCTAAGCCAATACTCGTTTGTGTATGTATTTCTTTCCAAGCTATCTTTTTCTGTGTTTTTTATTTTTTCCCTGAGTTTTTTTGAGTTTAATTCCCTTAAAGATTCATCAGAAAAATCTATACTTGAACCGAGCGGGATTGTGAATTTATAACTTTTAAAATTCATGTGTATCATACAGCCTAACTCGTTAGGATCTGTTCTTTGCCAATACCCATCATATAAAGTTAGTACAACTACATTATGATCTACACCGATAGTTCCGTAAGATGCAGCTATTCTCCAAGGAATATATTCTGTTTTCCTTTTAGTGTCTTTGTTTTCTATTTTTTCAAATTTATAAATATTTACCCCACTAAGTGTATTATGTTTAGAATCCACCTCATGTGCATATATTTTATATTGTCCTATAGAAGTTATTGTTTTTGCATTAAATTTCGCAAGAGGTGCTTCGGTAAGAATTTTTTTGTATAAAGTTCTAAAATACATGTGAGTTGACGGTGATAAATAATGATTGAAATAAACAAGACCTATACTCATTAAAACAACAAAAACTATTATGGGCATAGACAACGTTTTATAAGTTATACCTGTTGCTTTCATTACCGTTATTTCGTTATCTTCGGCAAATCTGCCGTAACTGAGCAATGCACCAAATAAAATTGCCATAGGAATTGTAAGTGTTAATATGTTAGGAATGATAAGTATAAATAATTGTGCTATCAGACCAAGACTCACACCTTTTGACAAGAACAAATCAACAAGTTGAAATATTTGATCTAACAGCAATATAGCTGAAAATATTATTAGTCCAAAACCAAATGAGCCAATAAATTCTTTTAAAATATATCTGTGTAATATTTTTATCATGTTAAACAACAAAAAACAACTTATTACAACAAACTAATTGTTTATTAGTTTAAGCCCGGAATATTCATTCCGCCCATGAGTTTTTTTGATTCTTCCGCCATGGCTTTTTGAGCTTCTTTTATTGCTTCTTGAATTGCAGAAAACATTATTTTTTCCATATCTTTTACGGATTTTTGATTAAAATCTTCAGGTAATTTCAAACTAACTATTTCGTTTTTAGCATTCATTGATATTTTAATACCTTTATAATCTATATCAACAATTTTTGCTTTTAAAGTTTTTTCCATTTCTTTAACTTTACTTCTCATTGACATTGCTTCTTTAGCCATCTTAAATAATTCCATAATCTTCTCCAAAATTAAATTTTATAAATTTTAACAATTTAGACTACATTTTTCAAATGAAACATATTATGCGGCAGATAATATTTTCTGTGTATTTTCAACTCTTTCATTAATAATGATTTGTTCTTGAGCAACAATATCCGGCAAGATATCTTTAGATTGCATAGACTCCCAAGTTTTTTCGAGTAGTCTTTGTTCCGTAGTATCTGAATATAAATATTTAACAAAGAAATCTGAAATTAACAAAAATCTACTGTCATCCGTAATTTGTTCTTGTAATAAAGGTAACAATGTTTCATAAGAAGAAAATGCAGGATTTTGTTTTGCAACATCTTTAAATATTTTAAGTAAATTTGCTTTTTCTTTATCGTTAAGAGTCGGCAATAAAGAAACTATATTTATTAATATTTCTAAAGGTATTGCATTTAAACCTTCTTCTGAATCTATAATGGGAATAACGTCTCCTTTTAAAGAATAAGCTATTAATCTTGTCCATTCTCCTAATGACAATGTTAAAGCAGCGGTATTCTTATAATGATAATATAAAGAATCAATATCAAAACTCATATTATAAATATTAAACTGTTTGTTTTGTACTTCACTTGAGGCTGACTCTTTATGTAAAAACTTATTCAATGTAGCTCCGGCTCTTGTTTGAGAAAAAGGTGTTTGTATAATAACAATATTTACTTTTTCTTTATCTGCGATAAAATCTTTAAATTCTTTTTGTGCAAAAATATTTGCTACATTTTCAGGTGTATTTGAAGCCTTTGTTTCCAATACTATTGCCTGTATTAATTTGTTAATTTCTTTTCTGCTCATACCATCTTGCCTTGCAGATTCCAATATTATCCATTTTATAATAGCAGCTTCACTTACACCATCTTTTGACACAACCTCAAAGATTTCATCTTTTGATACAGGTGTAGTTATGTTTTCATCCAATAAAAGAAGTTGCGAAGAATCTCTTTGAACGGAATCTATTATACCGTTTGTAATAGTACTAAATAATTCAGGTGTTAAAGATAATAAATCTTTTACCGTTCT
>JAFXOB010000142.1 GCA_017529005.1 Elusimicrobiota bacterium | reverse complement strand
GACCTAAACAGCCGCCGTCTTTGCCCCGAAGGGCAAAGAATATAAATTAAAAACAAAACAAATAAATTTGATTTGCTTTTAAAGACGACTGTTTTTGGACTGGTAACTACTTTTGCTTTCACAAAAGTGGTTCTGCTTTCGCAGAATCCAAAAAACATTCAATATTAAGTTAAAAGTATTGTAGCAAATTTTAGGATAGATTTATACATTTAATTTCATTCTCTTTTATTGCCAATTATTAACAATAAGTTGTATAATAAAAGGATAGATTATAAGTTAAATAAGGGGTTAATATGAAAAAGTTATTTTTAATGGGTTGTTTATTAAGTTTTGCAGTAGTATTGTTTTCTTGTTCTTCAACACCTAAAGTTACAAGAGTAGCTGAAGATGAACAAATTGATTTAAGCGGTAGCTGGAACGATACGGACTCAAAACTTGTTGCAGATGAAATGATAGCAGATTCTGTAGCAAAACCTTGGTTACAAGACTTCATGATGAAAAAACAAAATAAGCCAAGAATTATTGTAGGAACAATTTTGAACAAAAGTGATGAACACATAAATACTGAAACATTTACAAAAGATCTTGAAATAGCTCTTTTAAATACCGGTAAAGCAACATTTGTTGCATCTAAAGATCAAAGAGAAGAAATAAGAAGTGAAAGAATGGACCAGGCGGATTTTTCAGATCCTGCAACAGTAAAAAAATTCGGTAAAGAGTTTGGTGCAGATTATATGTTAAAAGGTCAAATAAACACAATAACCGATGCAGCAGGAAAAACAACATTAAAATATTATCAAACAGAACTTGAACTTATTGATATAGAAACAAATGAAAAAGTTTGGATAGGTCAAAAGAAAATTAAAAAAGTTGTAGGAAAAAGCAAATATAAAGCATAAGTAAATAATGCACTTAAAAAGTGTTAAACATTTTATACTATCTTTAATATTCTTAAGTTTAACTTCTTGTGCAACAACAAAAGTAAACGAATTTTATGATACATTAGCACCACTTATAGAACAAAGAAATATAAGTGGTGCTGCTGCTTTTGCCGCAGATTTTTATCAAGATTGCGACAAATACAACAAACTTTTATATTCTTTGGAACTCGGTTTTTTGGCACATTTAAACGGTGACTTTAAAGAAAGCAACACTGCATTTGAAAACGCAAAATATATTTATTCAATGAAAGATTATACTTCCACATTTTTTAATAACGACACGTTGTTACCAAGCTACTATTTAGGTGAAGATTATGAGATGGCATATACAAACTTTATTTGTGCATTAAATTACCTTAAAACTCGAAAATTTAAAGGGAAACGGGATGAAGCAGCAGTTGAAGCAAGACAAGTAAATAATCTTTTCAACAAAATAAAAATCGATAAAAAAAATACCATATATAAGGATGATCCGTTCATAAGATATTTTATGGGACTTGTTTACCAAAATGCAGGGTTCCTTAACGATGCAATGGTTTCTTACAAACTGGCACTTACAGCATATGCAAATTACAACATCTGTGATATGAAAGTACCCGAAGATTTAGTAAACAATTTATATACCATTTATTGCCATTACGGACTTGAACAAGATGCAAAAAACTTAAGAAAAACTTACCCTTATGCAAAACAATTATATACTAACGATAACGGAACTTTATTTATAGTAAATTATAACGGACTTGCTCCTAAACGAGTAGAACAAATTGTAACTCTATCATTTGATTTAGCATGGGACAAATATTACAAAATAAATAACCCGTACAGATATGATGTAATGAGAGAATTTAATGTTCACGAAATATCTGCCGCATTTGCAGTATATCAAGAATATTTTAACAGAGTATCTTCTTTTGAGATTGAAGCTATAGATGAAGATGATAAAACAAAAAAATATTCTTCAAAAAGTTATCTTGTAACAAATTTAGCAACGATATTGGAAAAACATTTACCGGAACCTAATTATAGAGCAGTATTTTATTCAAGAATAAACAGATATGTTATTGCATTAAGAGAAATAGATAATATTCGCGAACAATACGAACAAAAAAAGCGTGACATTTTAAGCGACAGAGAACTAAATAAAACCACAAAAAAAAGATTATTGGAAAATCTCGACAGAGAAACAGCCGCAAATATCCGTAGTATAAAAAACAGTTTAAATACACTTAATAAAGTAGATTTAAGATCTTGGAGAAGTTTACCGGAACAAATAAACATGGCAACATTGAGTTTACCAAAAGGGAAATATACTATAATAATAAAGTATTTAGATAAAACCGGTAAGTTAATTGAAAAGCAAGAAATGAAAACAAAAATAAGAAAAAACAGAAACAGATTCTTATTAACAAATTCTTTTAAAGGATTTTAGTAATTGAATAAAACACATTATTTAATTGTATCTACTTTTTTTATATTTTGTTCTTGTTCAGGCTTAAACGGTTATTATTCAAAACTTGAAAAAGATATGTTTGGTAACGATAATGAACAAGCTGTGAAGTTAATCAGCTCATCAAGACAATCTTATGGCTCAAAAAATGAATTTTTATATTATACTGACCTTGGACTTATGCAACATATATCAAAAAATTACCAAGATAGTAACAATACCTTTGAACAAGCAAAAAAAATATACGATGAAAATTATACAAAAAGTATTTCCGCAGCAGCTTTTTCTTTATTTGCAAATGATAATGTAATTCCTTATTATGGTAATCCTTATGAGATGGCTTACATAAATGTTTTTTGTGCATTAAATTATATTTTACAAGATCAAAAAAACGAAGCTGTTGTTGAAGCAAGACAGGTTGATAATTTGTTTAAAAAGCAAAATGTTGACAGTTATGGTAAAGCTTTCTATACGGATGACCCGTTTATAAGATATTTCATGGGAATAGTTTACGAAAATGCAGGATATTATAATGATGCTTTAATATCTTACAAATTAGCTTTAAAAGCTTATAGTTCAAATCGTAATGTATATAGTTTACCTGCACCAAAAGACTTAATATATAGTTTGTACAATTTATATACAAAGTTAGGTTTTTCACAAGAAGCGACAGAATTAAAAAGGCAATATCAAATAATAGAACAACCTAAACAAGAAAATTCCGGAGAACTTATAATAGTAAATTATAACGGACTATCACCAAGAAAAGTAGATGATATAATAGAAATGTCTTTTTATAGAGCATGGCCTTACTTTGCATCGATTAAAGTTGAAAGTTACGAACAAGAACAAGCTGAAAAAGTTAGAGCTGCTGTCAGAGCAGGATTTTCCGATGATTACATAAAAATAGCTTTCCCAAGATATGAAAGGTATAATAATCAAATTTCATCTTTTGTTATAGAAGAAGTAAATTTTGATAAAAGCACAACAAGTTCGGACTACAAAAGTTATAAAGCTTGTGATATAGGTTCTTTAATGATAAGTGCATTACAAAGAGAAAATCTCGCTATTTATTCTAAAACAATTGCAAGAGCCGTTGGCAGATACGTTCTTGCAAAAGTTGTTACAAACCAAATTAGACAACAAGAATCAAAAAATGATCATACTTTTAGTGTACTGGCTAACAGTATTTTAAATATTACTAATTCTTTGTTGGAAAAATCAGATAAAAGATCATGGCGAACCTTGCCTGAACAAATAAATATGAGTAGAATATATTTAAAAGAAGGAATTCATACATTAAATATTAAATATTTGGATTCTTTCGGAACAAATGTTTATACGGAACAAATAGTTGTTCATATAAAACAAAATGAAAAAACATTTGTAGTTACAAAGTCTTTTAAGAATTAATTTATGGAAAAATATACCTGTAATTTTATCAAAATAGATGTTACCAACAGTTGTAATCTATCCTGTCCTTTATGTCCAAATTCATATAGAAGAAAAGATATAAAAATTCCTTATAAAAACATGTCTTTATCTGAATTCATAAAATTTTTTGACAATTTACAAATTTATCCCCAAGAAATAGGTTTAGGCGTAAATCACGAACCTTTATTAAATAATAATATTTTTGATATTATAAAATTCATTAATAATCGTAATAAAAAAATTAATATTACATTATCAACAAATTTTACTTTATCCAATAAATTTAAAATTGAAACAATTGTAGAATCCGGTATTAGAGATATATTTATAGGCTTGGATGGAATAGATCAGGAATCCTATTCTAAATATAGAGTCGGAGGAAATTTTGACAGTGTAATTGATTCTATAAAAAAAATACAAGAATATAAAAAACAAAAAAAGTTAGAGTTTCCACAAATAAAAATTATTTTTATAGTTTTTAAACATAATGAAGATTTAATAGATAAGGCAAAAGAATTGTTTAATAGTTTGGAAATATCTGTTTTTTTTAGAAGAACCGATTTTTATTCCGGATTTGAAGATTGGTTCCCGATTAAATTTAAACAAATCAATTTTAACGAAGACAGAACACCTATGCAAGATAATAAGATTGATGCAATATGTATGGAACCTTTTTCTTCGGTAACAATTGATTCTTTTGGAAATGTTTATCCTTGTTGCGGTGACGGTGCTTTTGATTTTGTTGTCGGAAATATATTTAAAGATTCTTTTGAAAATATATGGGTTAACAAAAAAATGTGTGATATTAGACATTTTTTACAAAAAAGATGTAATATAAAAGATATTCCTTGTATAAATTGTCCAATATACAAGCAAGATAACAGTAATATAGCAATAAAATTATGAATGAAAACATTTTAAATTTAAAAATAGATTATAACCATGTACTTGTAAGAATGGGCGCAAATAAATACAGAACTAAAATCGATACAAGAATAGAAACTTCGATTTTAGAAATGATTTCTTTATCCAAAAAATTATTACAACCGAAATATGCCCTTTCTTTTGCAACAAAAAACATTAAAGATTCAGAAATATATTTGGATGATTTGTGTATTAACAGTAAAGATATTTTTAAGTTATTGGAAAATTCAAATTTAGTTTGCGGATTAATAGCGACAGTAGGCTTTTCAATTGATACAAAAATTTCTTATTTTTTGGAAAGAAAAGACATAATGTCGGCTTTTATTTTAGATTCTATCGGTTCGGTAGCTATTGAAGAATTAGTAGAAAATATATGCAATGATATTGCTATTGAACACGGTACAACAACTATGAGATTTTCCCCCGGATACGGAGATTGGAGCATACAAAACCAAAAAAACTTTTTGCAATGGTTAGGGGCTGAAAAACTTGGAATAACATTAGCACCTTCTCTTCAAATGATACCGAGAAAATCGGTTTCTGCTTTACTTGGAATAATAAAAAAATAACTAATGATTTTTATATTAAAAAGGGCTATAATTATATTAATGATAAGTCTTTTTTAATTTTTGACTTATTTTATGTTTTATTTTGGAATAAAAATATGAAAAAAATATTATCTTTAATAATAACTATATGTTTTATTGTATCTTCTTTTAATAACATGCTTTTTGCATTAACAAGTTACAATATAAATCCTAATATAACAAATACTTTTGAAGAAACATTATTGCCTAAAAATTTAGGAAGTATAACTTATTCAAATATAAAAAACACAAATAATATTGTTATAAATATTCAGGATTTACATGCAAATTCTCAGGTTCAAAAAAACATTAATTCTATATTAAATTATTTGGCAAACAACAACGATATAAAATCAATATATTTGGAAGGTGCCAGTGACAAAGTAGATATTTCTTGGCTGAAAAATCTGGACTCAAAAGATAAAACAGAAATTTCCAACACTTTACTCGATATCGGAATGTTAACCGGAACGGAATTTTTTTCTATAAACGACACACATAGTATTCCATTATACGGATTAGAAGATAAAATTGTTCATCAAGATAACATAAAACATCTTTCTTTAATAATTAATGATTCCGCTTTTATAAAAGAAAAGTTATTAAGTATAAAGAAAGATTTAAACATTTTAAATAACAGATTTGTAAATTCAAAAAATAAAAAATTTGCAAAAATAATAAACAAACACCAATCAAAAGAAATATCGACTTTAGAATTTTATTCCGTTTTAATTAAATACATTGATAATATATCAGCAAACAGTGATAAATATAATAATTTAATAAATTTATCCAAAGAAGATTATCCTAATATACTATTATTGAAAGATTTACTTTTTACAGAAAGCAAAATAGATAAAAATAATTTATATAAAGAATTTAAAATTATTTTGGCGGAAATAAAAGGAACTTTATCCGTCGAACAATACAGAAACTTTTTATCCGCTACAGCTAACACAACAAACATCAATGAATTAACTGACTTTATAAAACAGTTTGCGACAAACAACAATTTAGATTTGTCTCAAAAATATCCAAATATAAAGTTACTGATACAATGTAAAACTGCAACGGAAAATATAAATTTTACAAAAATATTAAAAGAAGAAGAATTGATAATTAACAACATAAAAACAGCACTATCCTACAATTCAAATGAGTACGAAATTATATTTTTGAATGATTTTTATACATATTTGGAAAAAGCTTTAACCAACAATTTAACTGCAAAAGATTATGATTATTTTATTTCTTCAGTAGATAAATTTGAAATGTTATACCCCAAATATGTTGTTTATAACCAACTTAAAGATATAGATAAATATATAGAAACATCTAAACAATTTTATAAAACGAACAATGAAAGAAACAACATATTTATAGAACAAATAAAGAAAGATATAAAGGCAAAAGATAAAAGTATTATAATATTGGTAACAGGAGGTTATCATACAGAAGGATTAAAAGACCTTTTATCAAAACAAAACATTTCTTTTATAACAATTACTCCTCAAGTAATAGGTTTAACAAATAACTCTAATCTCTATAACAATATAATAGTTCAAGAAAGTAAAGAATACTCTAAAAATACAATGGCCTTTACAATTGCATCACAAATGCAAGATATTACTTTTGCAAAAACATTAATAGCAGCAGGTCTTCAACACAAAGTTCCGTTTCAACAAATAAAACAAATTGCTAAAAAAGTTTTTAACAATAGAGTTATTGATGAAGATGATAATTCATTTACATTAGCCATAGGTATCGAACCTGTAACAATAACACAACAAAACGGTTATGCTGTATTAGATTTAGATATTAAAGCAGATGAAAGTTTAGCAAAAGATTTGTCTGTATTTGCACAAGATATAGATTCAACGGATGGTAAACTGAGTATAAAATTATTATTAAATTTACTGAATATTATGAATCACTATCAATCTTTTGACAATTTTGCATTAACCCAAGAAAACGATATATTAAAAGCAATAATAAACACTTTGGTTTTCATGGTAGAAGAATTAAATATACAATTTTCTAACGGATTTGAACAAAAATATATAGAAAAATATGTAAACGATGAAATAATAAATAACACTTCCGAATATGACAAAGCACTTGATGGCGTAGATATAAATACTGCCAGATTTTTACCGAAAGTAATTCAATCTATTCTATATGAAAACGATAAAGCAAAAAAACAAATTGATATAAGAAAACAACAATTCTATGAAGGCGTTGATACAAGCGATGAGACAGAATATTTAGGAACTCACCATAAAAGTTCATTACAAATAAGCGGTCTTTTAGCTTCAATGATGAAAGATGTATTCTCTTTTATCGAAAGTGATGAAAAAATATCTCCGGAATTAAAAGCCTTTTTCTATAATCTTGCCGATATTTCCGATATAGCCAACTATATAACTATTGCGGTGTTTAATTTGGCTGATAATGTTAAAGGTATAAGTCTTGCACAAGGTCTTATCGGTTTAACAACAAGTATTAAATACCCTATGTTAATTGAATGTATGGGACATGAATTTGCACATGAAATGCTTTTACGTCTTAAAGACTACACAGATCCGAATAATAACAGCATTCTAAATAAATTGTTTTCTCATGAAGCTCATTCTTATTTGTTCAGTGTTTTATTTGCACAAATATTCAACAATTTACTACTGGCTTCTTTTTCCGATACGGAATATAGAGATTACAATAAATTTTTAATTGATTTAGATGATTTATACTCAAGTTCAATAAGAAGGAATTTAACCGATAAAACAAAATCTATGGCACAAGCAAAAGAAATTCATATTCCTGTATTAAATTTTATAAATATGTTAAACAGATGTTTAGGAAAAGACGGTAACCTGATGAGTGTGCAAGATTTAATGACCTTAACAGAAACTGTAAGAGAAGTCTTTTTAATGGATAACTATGCTGAAATGCCTTATCCCACAATCCTTTATACGATACTTATTGAATTTGCAAAAAAAGTAAATCCGAATTCTAAAGCGGTATTAGACAAATATTCTAATCAAATTATAATCGCAACTAAATTATTCACAATAGATGAACCGGATGGCAAGTCTTTATTAATCGAAACCTTTGCAAATGTTTTATTAACCGGAACAGCTCAACAAATAGAAACTTTTGTTAATGATAAAATTATAGCTTCGCAAAGAAATATTCAACAATACATAGATGTTATAAAAAAACTTTATAGTCCCGCAACACTAAAACTTTCTCCGGAATTATATGATATCGTAGATGAAATAATCTTTACAATTTTAGGTAATAGAATTTTGTCTTTAAAAAACACAATATTATCCAGAGAAACAAAAATATTGGTAGGCACTATTATAGCGGAAATACGAAATTTCAATAGTTATTGCGATACATCAAGCATAAAAGACAAAAAAACCGCTTTTGAAAAATTGTTGAAAACATTAAAAGAACAAGATAATATCGAATCTTTAAGTGAAGACGAAATTTCCGCACTTTTTATAAAAGCTTTCTCTTCTATTTACGCCGAAACTTCCAACAGTCGTTTTAGTATATATCAAGTCGATTCTACCGACATGTATAAAATAATAAATGAAGTATTGCCGACTATTTTACAAAAACACAACAAAGTTATAAATTTAGAACAAATTATAAACTTAATTATAACACCAAACAGATATCAAAGTATAGATATAACAAAAGAAATATTAAAAATAAAAAATATTGATTTGGAAGAAACTCTTGAAATTCTTACAGAACTTTTTGTAACTCTTGTTAAAGATTACAATCTTTCTTTCAACAATGATATAATAAAACCGCAAATAAAAGATTATGCAAAAGATAAACAAGCAATAGCAGGTTTTCCTATAGATACTTTTTCTAAACTGCCTGCATTTATGCAAGAAATTCTTTATAATGCAGAAACAGCAACAATAACAAAAAACCAAAACGAGTTCACACGAGATCATTTTATATCAAACAAAAACAAAACAAACGCTTTACTAAAACTTGTATTACAAGACATTTATACATTATTGAAATATCAAGGTTATACCGATTTACTAAGCATTCCTGACACATCAAACTTAACAATATTTGCAGGATACATTGCTTCAGGTGTAAGCAACGGAAACTTTATTGCAATTAATCCTAAAGATGAAAGTTTCTTAAATGTCATAGCTCACGAACTCGGTCATATTTTACTTACAAATGCAGGGTTTTCTCATTATAATTCAACAACTATTCACGAATTGTTTGCTTATACTTTAGGTTTACTTTCAACAACAATATATAACGATTCGGATATCGAAACAGAAAAATTCTTACCTGTAACTTATGAAAATATTACAGATAGTGATGAACATTCCCTGCCGAAAACTTTGTTACAACTTATCATTGATGTTAAAGGTAGTCCTTTAACCGAAACTCAACTTTTATCTATTTTAGAAGCTTGCAAAATAATATTAAAAGAAAATGTTTCAAAAGAAACTAATATTGAATTAGCATACAGAATATTGGAACTGTTGGAACAAGATGAAACATTTATGCAAGGATTTATGCCAAATGCTCTTACCATAAAATTGGAAACAATCATCGATGAACCGCAAGAAAGAAAAGATAAAATTTTACAACAACTTTTTAATGTATCTGTCCCGAGAAATATTCTTATTGTAGATAAAGAAACATTTATAAGAAATCAAGAAGAAAGCCCTATTTTTATAGACAGGAAAATATTAAATGAAATATTTGATAAAAACGGGAATATAATAGAAGGAAAAGAACAAGAATTTGAATATTTAACAGAACTTGTAAGACTTCAGGTTATACAACAGTATGATTTAACAAAACAACAAAGAGTTGAAGATTTTGAAAAGATTTATGCTTGTTTTAAAGATTTAGAAACAATGTTAAAACAACCGTTTTTTAATAAATATTTTGTTACTTTTAAAAGAGAAGTCAATCGTATGTCGTTAGATAACAAAGAACTTATTTATATTAGTCCAGAATATCTAAAAAAGATAGATTCTTCAAAATATTCCGAGTATTTAACAAGTTTAATTATATTAAGGTCATTGGAAAATAAGTTTAATACAGAATTTAATACAAATGCAAAATTCGATTTTTATGTTAGCATAGATAATTTAGATAATATTCCTATTGATTTACAAAAATTTTTAAGTCCAATGAATAACAATTATGAATATTTAAAACAGGAATACACTAAACACAATGAAAAGCAACAAAAAATAGAACAGGCTATAGAGAAAATTTTGGATAAAAATAAAATTAAGGACAAAAAATTATTTGCGGATAAAATAAGAAATCTTATGTTCCTTGTTGAAAATCCAAATATAGAATTTATGAGTATAGATTTTTTTAAAGAATTGTCAGCAAACACAAATCATCTTACAATGCAACAGGTATATAATAACTTAATTGAAGTGTATTCTTATTTGATAACAAATAATTTGTTATCTTTTAATTCTTCTTTCAGCAATGAAATAGAAAATTACATTAAAATTTCAAATGCCGATAATTTAGATGGTATAGAAATAGATACTGTAATTCAAATGCCAAGCTTTATACAAAACATGTTATATAAAAACATGATACTTGAAGAAGATTTCAAACTATCACCTGTCTTTGTTAAACAAGCAAAATATAAAAGCGATAGGTTAAACGGATTATTAAATATTATTGCTGAAGATATAACAAATATTGTCACAACAATATATCCCGAACTTGATAAAAATGTGTTATCGGCTCAACTTTTCTTTTCTTCTCTGCAAAGACTTACAGATGGGGTAAATTACGGCAATAATAAAATAGCAATATCTAACAAACATATAAAAAGATATAGTTATAGTCCTAATGCTCTCATAATGGAAATATTAAAAACAATATCTCATGAATTGGGTCATGAAGAACTTATATTAAAAGGTATATCCGAAAGTAGCAACAACATAGACACTTTACATGAACTTTATGCTTATTTGGTTGAAACCCTGTTAATAAAATCATATTCTCAAGCAAAAGGGATAAAAGAAACAACTTATACTGTTTTTGCCGCTAATGAAAATCTGGGGTTTATAGGCAGAATAATAGATGATATATTCATACTAAAATCTATAATCAAAAATTTTCTCTTAAAAAGAACGGATGAACATGATAAAGCATTAGATATTTTGTCATTATTAAGTCAAAAGCAATATAAAGATTTATTTTCCGAAGAAAAAATCATAGAAACATTAGATATCATAGAAAGTTTTGCAAAAGGAATAACTTTTGAAGATGACGATATAACCAAAACATTAAAAGTAGATGACTTAAATATGCAAGCAGTTTCCTTCTTTATACTGATGTTTATGTTTGGCGGAGAATTAAATATATCCGAACAAAAATTTCTTGCACTAAGCAAATCTTTAACTGTATTTAATACTGAACTTTTTGATCCCAATAAAATATTAGAAGCATTTATAAAAAAAGACACCGATTATATATACCATTTAATTGACGAAATAATAGTTAAAGGAAATGCAAGAATAAAAGAAATAAATAATATGTTGTTTGATAACAAAACTTTTGAATTTAACGGTCAAACTTACGGATATTCTATAACAACAAACAACAGTGAAAACGGATTATTAAAAGATGGCAAGATTTTAATATATTTTACTCCAAAAGAGATAAATTATTTATTAGACAATTTAGATCCTAAAAAGTCAAAGAGAATAAAAAGAAAAGCTGCTATTTTAACCGAACATATTTCTCAAAATCCTGACGTATTTATACTAATGCAAAAAATAAATGTTCTCAAAAAAGAAGATGTTTCAATAAAATCAATAAAGAAATTATTAAAAGCACCTATACAAAGAGCTTTGGCAGTTACAATTTTTATTCTTAATGTATCAAAAATGTTTAAAGATGTATTAAAAACATCTCCTTTCAAAAATTCAACATCAATAAATGTTATATATTATGATAATATTGATATGATTAATCCAAGTAAAGATTTTATATCTGTATATGTTACTGAAACAGATTTACATGAAACATCCTTTGAACTTACGGAATATACCATAAATGGTAGAACATTAAGAATCACTTTCGATACAAAAAACAATTTTATAACAGCATATTGCCCACAAGCAAGTAAACAGGAAATTATAGAAATGACCGCAAAATATATAAAAACAACTATATCATCACAAAACAATAATATTAATCTAAAAAATATTGTTGTAGATTCTAACATACTACCGGATATGATAAGTTACAATTTATCGCAAGATAATGAAGGTTTTACATGTATAAGTTCTACTTTTATGGAATTAGGTCTTACTTTTATAGAAGATTTATTAAAACTTGATGATATAGAATCTGTAATGTTTTCAAAACAGATTTATGATTATATAGGAGATATTCCTTTTAAACAATTATCAAAAATATTACAAGACAAATCTTTAGGAGATAATCAAATAATTATTGACAGCAATGTTCTTTTAAGAGAAATGACACCTAATCAAATGTTATTAAAAGCATTTTTAAAAACTACACAATTAAAAGTTGTAATTAAAGTTTCTTCTCAAGAAGAAATGGATAAAATTAATAATATATACGAATTAACTGATTTTATGTTAGAAACCAAAAAAGATAATACAATAAGAAGAGAGATTATTGAATATAGCCCTTCCGAAGGTGTTACACAAAAAGCCCCGGTTTCATATATAGAACTTACGGATTTAACAAACATAGAAGATAAACTTGAAAATATTCCATCTCATCAAGCAATCGTAATTTCAGTTAATACAGATTCTGCAAAAAATATTAATATAAGTGATAATATGGTTTTAAGTTCTTTAAAAATAACATTAACAAGAATTTTAAAATCAAAAACAATAAGCAAAAAAACAGCAGAAGACATGGGCAAAAAACTAGCAAAACAAATAAATATAGGTGACGAAGAAAAGGAACAACTTGCAGACAGATATAACGAAATTAAAAAGCCATTAACATACGATGCTCTTATGAAACTTATTAAAGATTATCCTAATGTATTTACTTCAGAAATTACAACATATATGGAAAAACTATTTGAACAAGATAGTGAAGAAATTACACCTGCTATTACTGCTTTTATTGATGTTTTATTAAATGATATCTTATACAACGATAATATTGAAACTTTAGAAGTAACAATAAAGTTGGATGATATTAAATACTACAAAAATATCTTAAGTGCCGCATAATCATAAATTTTAACAGAATATATAGCTACCTTAAGATTTTGGTTATAATTTTGAAACTCAGGAAATCGAGTACGCCCTTACGGGATCCAAGTACACTTCTTTCCTGAGTTTCTTCATTCTAACCTAAAATCTTAAGGTCTTTAACGACAAAAAAACAAACAACTATTTAAAATCTGAAAATTCTTTGAAAGCCAAGAACAACAATAAGGAAACACAAAATCTTAAGCTCTTGAACTATCAAGTTGTTATTGCGAGTCGACTTATCGGCGTGGCAATCCAATCATTTGTCATTCTGAACTTGATTCAGAATCTATAAAAATAAAAACACCTTTTTATAAATAAGGAATTAATGTTTCGATAGATTCCGTGTCGTAGCACGGAATGACAAAAAAAGCATTATCATAAAATCAGTCGTTGTCGTTACTTGGCAATTCAAGACTTTTCAAGTTTTGAATTAGAACAAAGCATTTAGCGACTGCGGTGTACTGAAATGTAAGCGACAGCGGATGGTACATAAAGGAGCAAAATGCAAAGTTATAATTCAAAAATTAAAGTTACTTAGCTAATGCTATAAAATTATGGTAAAATATGAAGATATGAACAGGCAAGAATTTAGAGATTTATTAAATAAAAGAGTTTTGATACTTGACGGTGCTACAGGAACGGAACTTCAAAAATATAATTTTTTGGAAGGAGTATCAACTCCTGAAGAATTAAACATAAAATATCCGGAAAGGATAGAAAAAATATATTCATCCTATATTGACAGCGGCTCGGATATTATACTTGCAAACACTTTCGGTGCAAATAAATTAAAACTTACACAATATAATCTTCAAGATAAAATAAAAGATATTATCTTTGCAGGTGTATCAATCGCAAAAAAACATGCTCAAAAAAGAGGCTCTTTTGTTGCAGGAGATATTTCTTCCATAGGTTCATATTTGTATCCGTTGGGAAATGTTTCTTTTGACCAAGCTTATGAAACTTTTAAACAACAAGCAGAAATTTTAAGAGATAGCGGAGTTGATTTAATAGTTATAGAAACGATGACCGAAATTAAAGAATTAAAAGCAGCGGTTTTGGCTGTAAAAGATGTTTATTCCGGACCTGTTATAACTCAAATGACATTTACAAATGAAGGAACTTCTGTAACAGGTACTGATGTTCTAAGTTTTATTGCTATGGCAGAAAGTCTTGATGTTGATGCTATGGGAATGAATTGTTCGGTAGGGCCTAAAGATTTATTAAAACTTGCAAAATTTATGGCAGAAAATACAAATTTGCCAATATCTTTTAAACCCAATGCAGGAATGCCGCAATTCATAAATAGAAAAACAATTTTCCCCGGAACACCTGAAGAATTTACTGAAGTTTGTTTAAAAGCATACAATTACGGAATAAATATGTTTGGCGGATGTTGCGGAACAAGCCCGCAATACATAAAAATGTTGTCTGAAAAATTAAAAAATAAACCGTCTATTATAAGAAAACAAGTAACTCATCATTTGTTATCTTCAAGGACAAAAGCTATTGATTTGAACCTTTTAAATAAACCTATAAAAATAGGTGAAAGGATAAATCCCACAGGCAGAAAAAAGTTCCAGGCGGAACTTTCACAAAATATATTCGGGCTTGTAAAATCCGAAGCAAGAACTCAAGCTCAAGCCGGTGCAGACATTTTAGATGTTAATATGGGGCTTCCCGGTGGAGACGAAACAAAACTTATTATAAATGCAGTAAACGAAATACAAGAAATAGTTAATCTCCCCCTATCTTTAGATTCAAGTTTTGCAGATGCTTTAGAAAATGCATGTAAACATTGTGCCGGTAAACCGTTAATAAATTCTGTTAACGGCGAAACTGAAAAATTGGAAAAAATTTTACCGATAGCAAAAAAATACGGAGCAAGTATTATCGGATTATGTGTAGATGAAAAAGGAATTCCAAAAACTTGGCAAGACAGAATAAAAATCGCAGAAAAAATCTTATCCTATGCAGATAAATTCGGTGTAAAAAGAGATGAAATTGTTTTCGATTATCTTACTTTATCCGTAAGTTCATCTGCAAAACAAGTTCAAGAAACTTTAACTGCAATAAAAGAATCTAAAAAATTATTCCCGGAATGTAAAACTATTCTCGGGGTATCAAACATTTCGTTCGGACTACCTTCAAGACAAACAATAAATTCGACTTTTCTTAAAATGGCGGTTAATGCAGGTCTTGATTTGGCAATATGTAATCCGAGCGTGGATTGGACAATAGATGACGAATATGCAAGAAATCTTTTGTTGGGTAAAGATGAAAATGCCAAAGAATATGTCGCAAAGTATGGCACTGTTGCAAAAAAAGTTGTAACCGAAGAAAGAAAACTTTCCCCTAAAGAAAGATTATTTAATGCAATAATAAACGGAGACAAAGATTATATTAAAGATTTAATAGAAGAATTATTAAAAGAAGGGGTAGAACCTTTAACAATATCAAACGAACTTATTTTAAAAGCATTAAATATTGTAGGTGACAAGTTTTCATCAAAAGAATATTTTTTACCGCAAGTTATTATGGCAGCAGAAGCTTCTCAACTTGCTTTCAGCTATATAAAACCTTTACTAAAAAAAGATAACCAAAAAGTTGCAGGTAAAGTTGTTATGGCAACGGTTCAAGGGGATGTTCACGATATAGGTAAAAATATAGTTTGTGCCGTTCTTGAAAGCTTCGGTTTTGAAGTTTTTGATTTAGGTAAAAATGTAAGTAAAGAAGAAATTATTGAAAAAGCAAAAACGGAACATGTAGATATTATAGGATTATCTGCACTAATGACAACAACAATGATAGAAATGGAAAAAGTTATAAATTTAAAGAAAGCTTTAAATATAGATGCAAAAATCATGGTCGGAGGTGCACCGTTAACACAAGAATTTGCAAATAATATTGGTGCCGACGGCTACTCAAGAGATGCAATAGAAGCTGCAAGAATTGCAACAGAATTATTAAAAAAGAAATAAAAAAAATGAATAAAAATAAAATAACATTATTATTGGCAAGTGCAGTAACATTAATATTGGGTCCGGGAGCAGGACATCTGATAATAAAAGAATGGAAAAAAGCTATTTTTTTTATTACTCTTGCCCTTATTTTATTTTTAATATTGGCAAGTACTTTTGTTTCAACCGTAGGGCACGAAACATTGGAAGCAGTTGCAAACTTTCAAAATATTGAACAGTTTAAAAATATCTATTACAAATTTCAGGAAGAAAATCCAAATACTATGTTAATGTTCAACATTTTTTTTGCAGGATTATGGGCATATTCCATAGTAGATTTATTTAGAATAGCAAAAGCAAAAGGTATATTTATAAAAAACGAAAAATGAAAAAAATTTTTATACTAATTACATTATTATTTTTAAGCACACAAATATATTGCGATGTGTTTAAAGGAGTTAAATTTATGAACTTTAAAAACGGTTTAACGGCTATACTAAAAAAAGATACATCTGTTCCGATAGTATCAATATATATTTGGGTAAAAACAGGTTCAATAAATGAAAAACCCGAACAGGCAGGACTTTCACATTTCATAGAACATTTGGTTTTTAAAGGAACAAAAAATTATCCAAGCAGTACAGAAATAATGGAAAACATAGAAAATATGGGCGGTTATGTAAATGCCGCAACTTCAAAAGAATACACTTGTTTTTATATTGATATACAAAAAGACGGATATACTCAAGCAATAAAAATGCTTTCGGATATGGTTACAAATCCGCTGTTTCCCGAAAAAGAAATAATACCCGAAAGAAAAGTTGTTATTGAAGAAATTCAAAGACATAAAGATAATCCGCATGCTCAATTATATGAAAAATTTATGTCAATAATATACAAACAAGCAGCATACAAAAACAGTGTAATAGGAACCGAAGATGTTATAGCTAATATTCCAAGAGAAGAAATAATTAAGTATTTTAAGCAACACTATATACCTTCAAGAATGGTTATTGCGGTTGTAGGTGATATAAATATTAAAGAAACAAAAAAAATAATATCAGAAACTTTAGGAAAAAATCAAAATACCAACCCTAATATTACCGATCCTAATATTATTGAACAAGATTATAAAGGCACAGAACTTACTACAACAGATAAATTGGAACATACATATATGTTGGCAGGTTTTTTAGGACCTGATATGAATTCAAAAGATGTATATGTTGCAGATGTTGCTTTAAATATTTTGGGTTCCGGAAAATCTTCAAGATTAAATAAAGTACTAAAAGAAGAAAAACAACTCGTTTATTCAATAAGTTCATCTTTTATGACTCTTAACGGAACCGGAACAGCATATATATCTGCAATTTTTGAAAAGGACAAATATGAAGAAGTCAAAAATGTTCTTATTCAAGAATTGGATAAATTTGCAAAAGAAGGACCAACTCAAAAAGAATTACAAAAAATTAAAATTAATATGAAATCCGACTGGTTATTTGATCTTCAAACATTTAATGAACAAGCAAGTTTACTTGGTTTTTGGAAACTTTTTAATCATTTGGAAATTTTTGAAAACTATCTGGAAAACATAGAAAAAATTACAATTGAAGATGTTAAAAATTTTATGAAAAAATATTATTCAAAAGATAAATTATCAAAGGTGGTAGTATTTCCTAAATGAAACATTTTATAACAATTTTATTATCTCTTATATTATTTGGTTCTATATCTTTCGGAGGGACAAAAATGGAAACTTTCAATTTAAATAATGGTATTAAAGTTATATTTAAACAAACAAAATCAGTTGAAATATTATGTTTAAAATTGCATTCTCCAATATCTGTTTTACAAGAAGACAGCTCAAAATCAGGTGTAACTTCGTTATTGTATGAAACAATGATAAAATCCACAAATAAAAGATCTGTTGAAAATTTAGCTACTGATATAGAAAATTTAGGTTCATCAATATCTTCGGATATAGAATATGATTATTCCGGTTGGACATTAAATTGCATGAGCCAATATTTTGACGAGTCTTGCGAAATTCTTTCAGATATAATATTAAATCCTTCTTTTGATCAAAAAGAAATGGATAAAGAAAGAGAATTGATGATACAAGCAATAAAATTAAGCAGAGATAATATAAAATCCGTTGCAGGTGAACAATTTGCAATGGGTTTTTATAATAAAAAACACCCTTATTCCAAAAAAAGAGCAGGAACAGAAGAAACATTAAAAAGCTTGACTCAACAAGATTTAAAAGATGTTTATAATAACATATATTCAACAAAAGGTATTGTTATTACTGTTGTAGGTAACATAAAGAAATCTGTTCTTAAAAAGACATTGAACAAATATTTCGGACGAATCAATTTAACTCAAGAAAAACCAAATATTATTTTACCGAATAATCCTTCAAGAACAGGTGAAGACACTGTTGTAAAGTCAAAATTTAACCAAGCCTTTATAATTTATGCTTATGATGCTCCTGATGTATTAGACCAAGACTCGATAACATTAAAAATGATAAATCTTGTATTAGGTGCAAGAATGACAGGCAGATTATTTATTGAACTTAGAGAAAAATTAGGACTTGCTTATGAAGTTAATTCAACCTATCCCTCAAGAACAGACAAAAGTTACTTTGAAATTTATATAGGTTTAGACAAAAAAAATATAGATATTACAAAACAGGGAATAGAAAAAATAATGTCGGATTTATGTAATACAAAAATTACAGATAAAGAATTAAACGACACTAAAAATTTTGTTAAAGGTATTTATCTTTTAGCACATCAATCGGTTGAAAGACAAGCATATTATCTTTCTGCAAGAGAAATGCTTGGCTTAGGATATGAATACGATGACAAATATATAGATTTATTATCAAAAGTTACTTCGGATGATATTATAAAAGTTGCAAACAAATATTTCAAACAAAAGCCTTATAAATTAATACTTATGCCAAACTAAATTTTACAACTTTCTGAAATTGCAAACTTTTTGTAGTGAGATTTCATTACTGTTTCTATATTTTTGTTTTGTTTGTTAAATTGCTTTGAACGAACAGATTTGTTCCAATAATGAAAGATAAAAACATCTGTGGCATCAACGAGTTTATATCCGTTTTTCTTTAATCTTTCACAAAATTCAATATCTTCCCCAAAACACGGATAAAAATTTTCGTTAAATAATCCTGCTTTTTTAAAAACGCTTTTCTTTATAAACATACATAAACCATGAATAGTTTTTGCTTTTTTTATTTTTCCTGAATTTTTTACCGATATTGTTTGTGCTACAACATCTATTAATTTTTTATTTTTTTCCACATCTTTTAAATATTTTTTATCTTCAAATGCATTAAACATTGTTCCTACCGCACCGATTTGTTTATCACTTTTGGCAGCTTTAAGTATCTTTTTCAACCAATCTTTTGTAACAATAACATCATTATTTAAATAGCATACATATTTACCTGTAGATTTTGATATACCTAAATTTAATGCTTTAGCTACACCTAAATTTTTTATTGCTTGAATTATTGTTACTTTATTCAATTTTTTATTTATTTTTAAACTTCTTTTTAAAGTTTTAAAATATTCTTTTGTCCCGTCCGTAGAACCATTATTTATTAAAATCAATTCATAATTTATATTTGTCTGTAATAAAACACTTTCAATACATTGTTTTGTATATTCTAAAGCATTAAAACAAGGAATAATTATTGAAACCAATTCTTTATTCATTTATAACTATCCTGTCTATACAATTTTTTTCTAATTCTTTATCACCGGCAAT
>JAFXOB010000141.1 GCA_017529005.1 Elusimicrobiota bacterium | reverse complement strand
TGAAGCTACAATATGCGCTGCATTATTGCATGATATACTTGAAGATACATTGGTTGTAAGAGAAGAATTAAAAGAAGAATTTGGAGAAGAAATTACAACTTTAGTTGAAGGTGTAACAAAAATAAATTCATATAAATTTAATGATAATATTACGGAACAAGCTGAAAATTGGCGAAAGATGTTACTTGCTGTTGTTAAAGATACAAGGGTTATTATAATAAAACTTGCAGACAGACTTCACAATATGCGAACAATTAAATTTTTACCGCCGGATAAACAAAAAGAAATTTCAATAGAAACGCTGACATTATACACTCCTTTTGCTCACAGACTTGGAATATATAAATGGAAAAGTGAATTAGAAGATTTAATATTTGAAGTGTTGCAGCCTGTAAAATATCATGAAATAAAAAGTAAATGGCAGGCAAGATCGGAAAGTAATTTAAAAAATCTTGAAATTGTTGAAAAACAGATAAAAGAAAAAATTGCTCCGTTAAATATTGAACACAGGATACTTGCAAGACCAAAAAATCTTTATGGTATTTACAGAAAAATGCAAAGACAGGAAAAACCTTTTTCTGCAATACAAGATTTGTTTGGTATGAGAATAATTACAGACACAAAAGAACATTGTTATGCTATATTGAGTGTAGTACAGTCTGAGTTTAATGTTGTGGAAAATTCTTTTACGGATTATATTGCGGTTCCTAAAGCAAACATGTATCAATCTTTACATATAACAATAAACTCCGATCAAAATGTTATAGTTGAAATACAAATAAGAACGGAAGAAATGCACAGAAGAGCCGAATATGGTATTGCTGCTCATTGGAGATACAAAGAAGCATTTAATAAAAACGGTGCAAACAATTTAAAACAAACCGATATAAATATGGAACATCATTTGGAGTTTATAAAACATATTTTGGAATCTCAAAAAGGTATAAAAGATTCAAATGAGTTTTTAACTGCAATAAAAACTGAATGTAATTTTGATCAAATATATGTTACAACACCTAAAGGTGATGCTATAAAATTACCTGAAGGTGCAACGGCATTGGATTTTGCTTATGCTGTTCACAGTGATATAGGTGACAGATGTATGGGAGTAAAAGTTGATGGTAAAATTGTTCCTTTGGATTATAAACTGAAAACAGGTCAAAAGTGTGAAGCTCTTGTAAGAAAAAATATAAGACCTACAGAACATTGGTTATCAATAGCAATAACAGCACAAGCTAAAAGCAGAATAAGAAAGTATTTAAGAGAACATAAAAAGAAATAATTTTTTTTGCAAACAAAAAACACAACTTCCAAAAATTGGAAGTTGTATTTTTTATTTATAAAGATATTTTTTCGTTATATGGCTTTTTGTATTTTACCGGAACGAATGCAAGATGTGCAAACATATTCCTTCGTCTTTTTGCCGTTAACTACTATTCTTAATTCCTGAAGGTTAGGTCTAAATAATCTTTTTGTAGCTTTATTAGAATGACTAACCGTATTTCCGGAAGAAGAACCTTTTCCACATACATAACATTTGTAAGACATTTTAAATCCTCCAATCTAACTGATTAAAGAAATATATCAAATTATTATTTTTTTTTCAATATGTTGTAACAACTTAATTCTTTCTTGATAAAACAACAAAAAACTGATAAAATTTATAAATCTAAATCTACATTAATTTTTAAAATTAAAAATAAATTTTGAGAGGTGCAAAATGCAAGCTGTAATTATGGCAGGTGGTTTTGGCACAAGGTTAAGACCTATTACATGTAGTATTCCTAAGCCAATGGCTTTAGTTGCAAACAGACCGATGTTAAGTCATATTATCGAATTGTTAAAGGAACACAATTTTAATGATTTAACAATGATGTTGTATTATCAGCCTGAAATTATCAAAAATTATTTTAAAGATGGTAAAGATTTAGGTGTATCAATAAAATATTTAAGACCGGAAGCGGATTTAGGTACGGCGGGAAGTGTCGGTTTTGCAAGAGAAAACATTACCGATACATTTTTAGTTATATCAGGTGATGTTTTAACCGATTTTGATATATCAAAAGCAATAGAATTTCATAAAAAGAAAAAAGCAATAGCTACAATGGTTTTGACAAGAGTGGAAAATCCTTTACAATTCGGAGTTGTTATTACCGATAAAAACGGTAAAGTTGAAAGATTTTTGGAAAAACCGTCTTGGGGTGAAGTTTTTTCGGATACAATAAATACCGGTATATATATATTGGAACCTGAAGTATTTAACTATGTCCCGGAAAATACAGATGTTGATTTTTCAAAGAATTTATTTCCGCAATTGTTAAAAGAAGGGAAAGCTTTATATGGTTACATTGCAGATGGTTATTGGAAAGATATCGGTAACCATGATGAATACAGATTTGCACATTACGATATTTTGGATGAAAAAGTAAAAATTAATGTTTTAGGATCAAAGAAAAAAATAAACGGAAAAACAGTTATACTTGGTAAAAATTCAGTAATTGAAGATGGCGTCATTGTTGATGATAATGTTATTGTAGGTGACAATACAACAATAAAGAAAGGTGCAAAAATCGGTAAATCAGTTATAGGTTCAAATGTTGTAGTAGAAGAAAATGCTTTGGTATTGGGATCTGTTATTTGGAACGATGTTAAAATTGGACAAAAGGCAAGTTTAAAAGAAGTTGTTATAGGTTCATCTACAAATTTAGGTAAAGGTGCCTCCGTTCAAGTAGGATCCATAATTGCAGATGAATGTATTATCGGTGAAAAAGCTACGATAAGAGCAAATTTAAGAATATGGCCTCACAAAATTGTTGAAAAAGGTGCAATTCTTTCTTCAAGTTTGGTTTGGGGAGCAAAATGGAATAAAGCATTATTTAATGCTTATGGTAGTATTTCAGGGTTAGGTAATATAGAAATAACTCCTGAGTTTGCCGCAAAAATCGGTTCTGCTTACGGTGCTTATGTCGGTAGCGGTGCTTATGTTGTAATTTCAAGAGATGATCACAGAACAACAAGAATGATAAAAAGAGGAATAATTTCAGGTATTCTTTCGGCAGGTGTAAATGTTGGTGATATGTTAAATGCTCCTATACCTGTAGCAAGATACGAAATCGGTAACGATGGTGAAATAGGGGGTATTCATATAAGACAGTCTCCTTATGATGCAAAACTTATAGATATAAAATTTTTTGATAAGTTCGGAAGTGATATATCAATAAATCAGGAAAAATCCATAGAACAGCTTTTTTTTAGAGAAGATTTTAAAAGAGCAGATATGGATGAAGTTGGTATGATTACCGTTCCTCCGAGAGCTAACGAATTTTACAAAACAGGATATTTAAACACCAT
>JAFXOB010000140.1 GCA_017529005.1 Elusimicrobiota bacterium | reverse complement strand
TGTAAGCATTGCCGTTAAATCACCGAACACTCTGCCTGCTTTACCTCTTATAACTTCGGCTGTATCCGGGTTTCTTTTTTGCGGCATAATAGACGAACCTGAAGTAAACATATCATCTATATGGATAAAATTAAATTCCACCGAAGACCAGGTAATAATTTCTTCTGCAAGTTTGGATAAGTGAACAGAAATTAAAGATAAATCAAAAATAAATTCCGCACAGAAATCTCTGTCACTTACACCGTCCAAAGAGTTTTCGCAAGGTCTGAAAAATTCCAACAGCTTAGCTGTGTAATTCCTGTCTATTTTAAATGAAGTTCCCGCAAGTGCGGCACTTCCCAACGGCATAACGTTTACTCTTTTTAAGCAATCTATAATTCTTTCTTTATCTCTCTGTATCATCCAAGCATAAGCAAGTAAATGATGTGAAGCAATTATAGGTTGTGCAGGTTGTAAGTGAGTATAGCCCGGCATTATAACATCAATGTTCTTTTCCGCTTTTTGTACAAGCACTTTTTGAAAAGCGTTTAACATGTCGAATATGGACAAGATTTCTTTTCTTATATAAAGTCTTAAATCGGTAGCTACCTGATCGTTTCTGCTTCTTGCCGTATGCATTTTACCGCCGATGGCACCGATTCTTCTTATAAGTTCTTTTTCTATTGCAAAATGGATATCTTCTTCCATAGGAAGAGTCCATCCTTTAGATAAATCTTTAAGTATTGAATTGAGTCCTGCAATAATTTTTTTACCGTCGGAAGAAGGTATAATTTTTGTTTTTATTAACATTTGCACATGTGCAATTGAACCTTCAATGTCGACTTCCGCCAACCTTTGATCGAAAGAAAATGAACCGATGAATTGTTGAAAATTTTTCATTTTTCCCGTCCTTTATATCGGCTAAAAGCTTTGAGCTGCGACTTTAATTTTTTTAGTCTCATGTATCGTAAGACATACACTTCGGTTAGAAAAAATCTTCGTCTCGCTGACAAATCTTTTAGTCTTTAAAATCACTTCGTGATTTTTTGGCATTTTTTAACTTATTTATTTTATAATAATTAAGGTGAAGTGTAAAGGAAAGAAATGAAAATAGAAATATAAAAATCAATAAGTATTCGGTTTTAAAGATACTGCGATTTTTTATAATTTTTTAATTTCTATCTGTAATGTTTGAAAAACTATTATTTATAAAAAGTTTTATTCTTTCGGTTCTATAAGGGCTTGAAAATATAGACAATAAAGAAACAAAAACAAATATACAAACAATTGTTATAATAATAAATTTTTTAGTACTTTTTTTCATTCTTTTGCCCTAATAATTTGTAACTTCGGTTTTCTTAATTAATCTTCCGTTTTTGTCATAAGTTTTGCTTGAACCGTTTGTTTTTTTTATTGTTGTACTTTTTTTGTTACCTTTTTTATCGTATTTTGTAATTGTTGTATTTCCGGAAGAATCTTTTACGGTTGAACTTTTTTTCTTGCCGTATTTATCGTAAGTATTACTTCGGTTTCCGGTAGTTACTTTGTAACTACCGGATTTATAATGTTCAACAGAATTTGTTTGATTGTTTTTTGCGAAAGTTAAATTACTAAATAAAAATAATATTACTAATGATAATATAATTTTTTTCATTTTATAGTTTCCTTTAATTTATTTCTTTTCTTTAAATTGTTCTAAATTTTTTAAAGGTTCAAATATCACATGCAAACTAATTTCAACATCTCTATTTTGATGATATTCTCTATTTTCTAATTTGCTATATTTTCCACCTAATGAAGCAACTAATATCTTTAGTTCTCCGTTTATATTTATATATTCCTTTTCTTGTACCATAGAAGACTTGCTTGTTGATATTGTTTCACTACGATCTATTATAGCTCCTCTCATTCTTTTTTTATATAACCTTTGCCAAGAAGGTTCTTGATTATACCAATATAAATTTTCTGCCAATTTAGGATATTGATTTGGTGAAAACATTTCATGAATTTTTACTATTTTTCTTAACTCATTTTCAAATTTCATATCGTTACTTTTTTCATATTCACCCTCTATGCCATAACCTTTTAATTCAAACTTTCCACCATAAATATTTTCTGTTTCTCTTCTACCGCTTTCATCAATATAAGACATTGTTTCAGCATAAACTTCTGTTGCTCCCAATTCTTCAACAAAATCACAAAATTCTCTAATTTTATCTTCGGTAAATACCAATTCATGATCTTGAAGCGGTAAATAATTATTGGGCGAAAATGGATGTCCAACATATAGTTCTCCCTCTATAGGATGCCCTTTTGGAAAATTCATATTTTTAGGTAAATTATCAATATCTATCATCAGAAAATCATCAAAAAAAGTAAT
>JAFXOB010000139.1 GCA_017529005.1 Elusimicrobiota bacterium | reverse complement strand
TTTACCGTTGGAACCTGTTATTGACACAGAGTTTAAAAGATTGAATCTTTTTCTGTAAGCTTTTGCGAGTTGTTCCAAAGCAATGGAAGTATCTTTTACTTTTACCAATGACGGAATCGTGGGAAACATATTATCAAATTTTATATCGTCTCTTGAAAACACGATAGCAGACACTTTTTTTTCTATAGCATCTCTTATATAATCGTGCCCGTCTAAAGATTTACCTTTTATTGCAAAAAATAAAGAACCTTCTTTTATTACTCTTGTGTCTATACCGATATCACGTATAGGTAAATGCGGATTTCCTATAATAAAAGAACCTTTTACTGCATTTATCAAATCCATTAAGTAAAAATTTTCCATGTTTGTATTACCTAATTTTTGTTTAATATTTCAAAAGCTGTTTCTCTGTCATCAAAATGAATTTTTGTTCTTCCTATTATTTGATAATTTTCATGCCCTTTGCCTGCTATAAGAACAACATCATTTTTGTTTGCCGAAAGAATTGCTTCTCTTATGGCCTCTTTTCTATCTATAACAACTTTATAATTTTTTTTGTTTATTTCTTTAGCACCCGCTTCAATATCTTTTGTTATTTCAACGGGATTTTCTTCTCTTGGATTATCGGAAGTGATAAAAACAAAGTCACTCATGTTGCAAGCGACTTTTGCCATTTTAGGCCTTTTTGTTTTATCTCTGTTTCCGCCGCAACCGAAAACCGTTATAATTTTAGTGGGTTTTAAGTTTTTTATCGCCGATAAAACATTTTTTAAAGCATCGTCTGTATGTGCATAATCAACTATTACAGAAAAATCTTTGTTGCTTTTTATTCTTTCCAACCGTCCGGGAGCACCCAGCATATTTTTTAAGTTGTCAATAACTTGTGTTAATTCGATTCCTATTGATACACAAATACAAATTACAGCAAGAATATTGTATATATTATGCAAACCTATTTGCTTTACATTCACCTGTGCATTGCCGAAAGAAGATTCTAAATTAAAATAACTGCCGTCACTTTTTAATAAAATATCTTTTGCTAAACAAAACAAAGAACTATTTTTAGAAGATGTTGAATAAGAAACTTTGTCTGCTTTAATATTTGTATCTTCCAAAAGTTTTTTTCCGTAAATATCATCGGTGTTAATTATAGCAAACTTTTTGTTGTTTTTTAAGTTTGTTGACAGTGAATAAAATAACATTTTTTTTGCATTGAAATAATTGTTCATGTCTTTATGAAAATCAAGATGATCTTGTGTTAAATTTGTAAAAACAGCTATATCGAATTCTATTCCCGCGACTCTTCCCAATACCAGGGAATGAGATGAAACTTCCATTATTAAATATTTTATTTTTGCATCAACCATTTCTGCCATCATTTTATATAAATCTAATGATTGCGGAGTTGTGTTAGGTGCATCAATAACAATGTCAGCATATCTGTAACTTATTGTTCCTATTACTCCTATATCAATATTAAATGCTTTTAATATTGATTCCGTCATATAGGTGATTGATGTTTTCCCGTTGGTTCCCGTAACACCTATAACAGTTAATTTTTTATCCGGATAGTCATAAAATTTTGCGCTTATTTTTGACATTGCTTCCAACACATTATCAACCAGTATATTTGTACATTTACAATCTTTTATTTCTGTGTCTGAAATAACACAGACAGCTCCTTTTGATATTGCCTGATTTGCAAATTCTATTCCGTTTGTATGGGTACCGTTTAAAGCAAAAAATATATAATCGCTTGACACTGTTCTTGAATCATAAGATAAACCTTTTATATCAATATCTGTATTGCCGATAATTTTTTTTACTTTTATTGTGTTAAGTAATATGTTTAAATTCATTTTTTTACTCCTTTTTTAGATTTCTTTTTTTCAATAAAATCTTCAGGTATATCCGGCGGTATATTTAAATATTCCGCGGCTCTTTGTGCTATTTTTGAAAAAACCGGAGCTGCAACCGTAGCAGCATAATAT
>JAFXOB010000138.1 GCA_017529005.1 Elusimicrobiota bacterium | reverse complement strand
GGAAAAAGCACCTTTTATTTCTTTATCAACCCTTACAACTTGTTGATTAGATGCAATTATTCTTGTTTTTAAAGTTGTAGGTCTTTGTTTATCTACAACCATATAATTCGTGTTTATTTTTTTATCCTCAAGCATTTCCTTCATATGTAAACCATTAAGATCATCACCTATAACGGTAATAATATAGGCTTTTGCACCTAAAGAAGTAATATTGCTTGCAACATTACCTGCCCCGCCTAAAGTTTCTGTTTCACTCTTTACCTCTACGACCGGAACTGGTGCCTCCGGAGAAATTCTTGAAACTTTTCCCCAAATAAACCTGTCAACCATCGTATCACCGACAACTAAAATTGATTTATTTTTTAAACTTAATACTTTTTTTAATAAATTCATATATTTTCTCCGTTATATTTAAAACTTTAAATTTTTAATCTATAAGTATGTTTTATTTTTCAAGTAACTACAATAATCTTTTATTGAATCTTCAAGTTCCATAAATTTATGGTTACAACCGGCTTGTCTTATTTTATCCATTTTTGCTTCCGTAAAATATTGATATTTACCTCTTAAAATTTCCGGCATATCAAAATATTCTATATTTGTTTTTTTACCTACTGCAGCAAACATAGATCTTGCAATATCATTCCAACTTCTTGCTTTTCCTGTTCCTATATTGAATAATCCTGTCTTTTTAGGATTTCTTAACAAAAACATCATAACTTCAACAACATCTTTTATATAAACAAAATCTCTTAAAGAATCTCCGTCGCCATACTTACTGTTATAAGATTTGAATAATCTTATTATCCCCTTTTGTGCAACATCGTCATAAGTTTTACATATAACACTTTTCATCGTTCCTTTATGATATTCATTAGGACCGAACACATTAAAAAACTTTATCCCGGTAACCTTATCATTATATCTATTTCTTAAAAGCCATAAATCAAAAAGCTGTTTTGAATAGCCATACATATTCAATGGTGCAAGTTTATCTATATCACATTGATCATCATATCCGTTTTCCCCATTACCATAAGTTGCTGCCGATGAAGCATAAATAAAAGGCACACCTAACTCCATTGCCCATAATGCAAGAGTTTTTGAATATTCAAAATTATTATGAATATAATAGTTTGCATCCGTTTGTGTCGTCGAGCTACAAGCTCCCAAATGAATTATGGCTTGCGGTTTTTGAATTTTTTTATCATTCACAGCTTTTAAAAAATCTTCTTTTTGCATATAATCATAAAATTTTTTACCTACAAGATTTTTCCATTTTTCACCATTATCCAAATGATCCACAACAAGAATATCATCTATTTTTTCTTGGTTCAATTTCCACAAAAAACAACTTCCTATAAAACCTGCTCCGCCTGTAAGAATTATCATAACAAAACCTCTTTATTATTTTATAAAAGATATTTATATAAAAAACTTATAAATATTACAATTCTTTTTCATTAGCTATTCTTTCAATAACTTTTTGTGTCAATTTTACACCTTCTTTTAAATCGTTTATATTAAACACTGAAGTCGATGCATGAAGATATCTTGTCGCAAGACTTAATATCGCAGTAAGTATTCCGGATCTATTCATATAAATAACAGCACCGTCTGTCATACCACCGCTAACAATATCCACCTGATGTTTTATTTTATTTTCTCTTGCAGTATCAATCATAAGTCTTCTAACTTTATTATTAACTATTGTTCCTCTTCCGCTTGCTTCTATCATTGTTATTGCTATACCGTCACCTATTTTCAAAGAAGAAATTTTATCTTCTATTCCGGGAACATCTCCGGCAATGGTCGTGTCAAGAATTATCGCAAAATCCGGATCTATGGCAAAAGAAGATGTTCTTGCTCCTTTTAGGCCTACTTCCTCCTGAGCAGTTGCTACTGCATAAACTTCTGCATCTACCTCTGCAAGAGATTCCATTACTTTTATCATTTCATAACAACAAGCTCTGTTATCTACAGCTTTACCATAATATATATCTTTGTTTAATATACCAGAATTCGGCTCAAATATTATTTGATCTCCTATTTCTATTTTTTTCAATACTTCCTCTTTTGTTTTACAACCTATATCAATAAACATATTTGTATAAGGAACTAATTTTCTACTTTCTTCAGAAGACATTAAATGAGGAGGCTTTGTTCCTATTATACCAATAACATCACCTTTTTTTGCTTTAATTATAACTCTTTGCGCAGGAATTACCATATCTGCAATTCCACCGACTTTAATAAAATAAATAAAACCTTCCGGAGTTACATGTTTTACAGCAAAACCTATTTCGTCCATATGAGCGGCAATCATAATTTTTTTACCGCCATTCCCTTTCCTTGCTATAACATTACCGAATTTATCTATTTTTACTTCATCACAAGATTTTGATAATTCTCTTTTCATAATTTTGGCAACAGCTTCTTCACAACCGGAAATACCGGGAGCTTCTAAAAGTTCTTTTAATAATTTATCCATTTCTAACCCTCTATTTTTATATTTCTAATTGCTTTTATTCTATCTAAAACCGGCGGATGACTATATTCCATAAAAACTTTCATTTTATGCGGTGTAAGATTAGATAGATTATCTACGGAAAGTTTTTTCAAAGCTTCCACCATTGCTTGCGGATTTTTATAAGTAGTAACTGAATATTTGTCGGCTTCATATTCATATTTTCTCGATATAACATTTTGAATTACGGATAAAAACATTGATATCGGAGTATATAAAAATCCGAAAAATATAAGTGCTCCATAAACAGATATATTTTGCATTTTAAATGCTGCAAAAAGCCCTTCATTTCCAATAAATAAAGATAAAAGAAAAAACATTATTAAAGTATTAGCAAAAGACATCAGCATAAATTTATGAATATGTCCTTTTTTATAATGCCCCATTTCATGTGCTAAAACGGAAACCAGTTCTTGAGTTGTATGTTTTGCTATTAAAGTATCAAACAAAACTATTCTTCTAAATTTTCCAAAACCGGTAAAAAAAGCATTGGTTTTAGTAGATCTTTTGGAGCCATCCATTTTATAAAGGCCTTTCATTTTAAAATCTTGTTCTTTAGCATATTTTTCGAGTTCCGTTTTTAATTCTCCATCTTCCAACGGAACATACTTGTTAAATAACGGCATAATAAATACCGGAGCAACAAATGTAATCAAAAGTTCAAACAAAATAACCGTTATAGACGCATATATCCAAGCAACAGAACCATATTTAATAAAAAACATTAAAACAAGAGCAAAAACAGGTATTCCTATAATTAATATTAAAATCAAACTTTTTATAATATCGGAAATAAACGTTTTTATTTTTGTTTTATTAAATCCGTATTTTTCTTCGATAACAAATGTGCTGTATGCCGAAAACGGTATTTGGATTATTTGAAGCAACAACACCAATACTACAACAAAAATCAGTCCGGATACAATTTCTCCGTAACCAAATCGTCTTGCAAACAAATCAACATAGTTAAATCCGCCGATTAAAATAAATATTATTGATATAATTAACGATGTTATTGATGAGATAACAGAAAATTTTGTTTTATCTCTCAAATAGTTTTGAGATTTTTTATATTTTTCTTCATCATAATATCCTACAAATTCATCCGGTAAAGTATCTTTTAAATTTTTTATATTAAGATAATCCGATATCGAATCCAACACAAAAGATAATAACAAAAAAGCAATAATTATAACTAAATACATATCTATATTCTAAAAACCTCTTTTTTATATTCTAATCTTATCCTTCATACTTAAAAAATACTGCTGCCAAAGGCGGCAAAGAAATCTCCAATGTATATGGTCTTGCATGCGTGGAATAATCGTAAGTATTTAATCCGCCAAAATTACCTATATTACTACCAAAATAAGCTTCAGAATCGCTATTTAAAATTTCTTTCCAATATCCGGCTTTAGGTACACCAACTTTATAATTGTATTTCGGAACGGGATTAAAATTATATACGCAAACTATTATATCTCCCGTTGACGGTGATTTTCTCAAAAAGCTTAAAACGGTATTATCGGAATCATTACAGTCTATCCACTCAAAACCATTCCAACTATTATCATCTTCAAACAAAGCCAATTCGTTTTTATAAACAAAATTTACATCTTTTACCCATCTTTGCATACCGGAATGTTGCCAAAAACACAACACATGCCATTCCAAACTCATATCATGGGACCATTCTCTTTTCTGTCCGAATTCGGCACCCATAAACAAAAGTTTTTTACCCGGATGTCCATACATATAACCTATCAACAACCTTAAATTTGCAAATTGTTGCCATTCATCACCGGGCATTTTGCCGATAAGAGAACCTTTTCCCTGAGTAACTTCATCGTGAGAAAAAGGCAAAACAAATTGTTCCGTAAAAGCATACAATAAACTGAAAGTCAAATTTGTATGTCTGTACTTTCTAAATATTGGATCAGTCTTAAAATATCTTAATGTGTCATTCATCCATCCCATATTCCATTTAAATCCAAAACCAAGCCCGCCTAAATAAGTAGGTTTTGAAACCATAGGCCAAGCGGTAGATTCTTCGGCTATCATTTGAACATCATTATGGTTTTCATAAACGACATGATTCAATCTTTTTAAAAATTCTATTGCTTCAATATTTTCTTTGCCACCATATTTATTTGCTACCCATTCACCATCTTTTCTCGAATAGTCAAGATATAACATTGATGCAACAGCATCCACCCTTATTCCATCAACGTGATATTTATCTAACCAAAACAATGCAGATGATATTAAGAAGTCTTTTACTTCATTTCTTCCGTAATTAAATATTGCGCTTTTCCAATCCGGATGAAAACCAAGTCTTCTATCAGAATGTTCATACAAATATGTTCCGTCAAAAAAAGAAAGTCCATGTTGATCCGTCGGAAAATGAGAAGGAACCCAATCCATAATTACACCAATTCCTGCTTGATGCAATATATCTATCATATACATCAGATCCTGTGGCGTCCCATATCTGCTTGTCGGCGCAAAATATCCCGTAGTTTGATATCCCCATGAAGCATAAAAAGGATGTTCCATTATAGGCATAAGTTCAATATGTGTAAAGTTCATTTCAACACAATAATCTCTAAGTAATGGAGCAATTTCTCTGTAAGATAACATTCTGTTATTTTCTTCCGGTTTTCTTCTCCAAGAACCTAAATGCACTTCATAAATAGACATAGGAGATTTCATGCTGTTTTTTTTGTATCTGGAATTCATCCAATCTTTATCACTCCAGGTGTAAGAAATGTCCCAAACTTTAGAACCTGTTTTTTGAGGTGTTTCACAATGAAAAGCATATGGATCTGCTTTTTCAACAGAATAATTATTAAAATTAGAAACTATAAAATACTTGTAAGTATCTCCTTGTTTTAAATACGGAATAAAACCTTCCCATATGCCAGAGGCATCGCCTCTCGGATTTAAAGGATGCGAATATTTATCCCAATAATTAAAATCTCCTATAACGGACACATGTTTTGCATTAGGAGCCCAAACGGCAAAATAAACTCCATCTTTATCTTCATAATTTACTTGGTGAGAACCCAATAAATTATAAAGTTGAAAATGGCTTCCCTCTTTAAAAAGATAAATATCCTGTTCCGTAAACAAAGAAAAAGGTCTTACATAATTTTCCATAATTTTATCCTTTATTAATAAATTTGTTTATGTCTATTTATCATCCAAAAACAGCTGAAAACATACCGACAAATTATTTTCTGCTTTTTAAAAGCTCTATCATGCTATAATCTTTATTCATTTTTGCATAATCCAAAGCCGTAAAACCATCATTATCATTTGAATGAACTCTTGCACCACTATCTAAAAGTTTCTTTGCTATATCAAAATAACCTTTTGAGGCTGCAATTATTAAAGGTGTTTTACCATATATATCTTTCCCGTTAACTCTTGCACCGCAATCTAATAAGAATGAAACCATATTTAAATTATTTGTATCTACAGCAATATTCAATACTCTTATGTTCTTATTATCTTTATGATTTACTATCGCACCGTTTTTAACAAGTAAATTTGCGATTTTTAAATTTCCCATCCTTACTGCAATTCCTAAAGGAGTAATGCCATTATTATCACTGATATTAACATCAGCATTATATTTTACCAATAATTTTACTATTTCATAGTTAGATTTATATATTGCATACATTAAAGGTGTTACACCGTTTAAATCCGCGACATTGATATTTGCCCCTGTTGTAAAAGCAAGTTGTACCAAATCTATATTATTTGCCGCACATGCAGATATTAATGGTGTAATTCCATTATCATCCTTAGCATTTATATCTGCACCTTTTGATATCAAAAAAGCTGCCATATCATAATCATTACTGTCAAAAGCAATAATCAAAGCGGTTTTTCCCTGCACACCTTTTTCATCTATTTCCGAACCATAAGCAATAAATCTTTCTGCCAAACGAATATTGGATGTAAGAACGGCCTCGCCTAATGTTCCGGGAATAGTTCCTGCTTTATTAAAAATTTTAACTATATCATTATATCCGTTTTTCATTGCAAGAATTGAAGCCGTAACACCATCTTTTGTTTTTGCATTTATGTCTGCATTTTTATTTACCATATTTTTAACTAAATTTAACATTCCTTTTTCGGAAGCCATCATAAGAGCTGTCATTCCGTTTGGCAGTTTAACATTTAAATCCACATTATTTTTTATGAGCATATTAGCAACGTCTTCCATATTTTTATTTATGGCAAGCATTAAAGAATTCATCCCCATATTATACGAGACATTAACGGATGCTCCATTTCTTATAAGCATACAAGCTATATCCGAATTTCCCATACTTATAGCCATTAATAAAATAGGATTCCCGGATTTATCTTGTGTATTCGGATTTACACCATTTATTAAACAATTTCTGACGACAGATATTTCATTTTGTTTTACGGCATTAATTATTGTATCCGAATTATATGCAGATATAACATAAGTTTTTGCGGCAAGAATCAAAAATATTATCAAAAAAAATTTTTTTATATTTTTTAACATAATTATGACTTTAATTGTAAAATTTTCATATTGCATTCTTTTGATAGCTTTATATCAAGACTTGCTGCTTTTTGATAATTATTTATAGCCAAATCCTTTTTACCGCTATCCTCGCACAATTTGGCATAACCATAATAAGCACTTGCATTTCTTGAATTTATTTCTATTGCTTTTTTATAATAATACTCGCCCCTATCAAAATTAAATTGTTCTCTATATATATCACCGAGTTTCACATAAGCAAAAATAGCTTTTGGAGAAAGTTCAACCACTTTAAGAAAATCTTGCATGGCAGGTTGAAAATCTCTAATTTCAACATAAATTTCAGCTCTTAACAAATATCCTTGAACATCTTTCGGGTTAAATTCTATAGCTTTTGTCAAATCCTCTAAAGCTTCTTTATATTTATGTTTTTGAAAATTTATATTTCCTCTGTTTAAATATATCATACTTGTTTTAGCATCAATCTTAATATTTGTAACATTATTGTTTTTTTGTTTATTTTCTTCTACACTTTCAGATTGTTCAATTACATTATTTTCTTCTTTTATATTTTTCTGCTCTACAGATTCCTTTTCCGTTTTTTCTTCTGTTTGTACAAAAGAAGTTAAGTCTTCGATATTTTCTCCTAAATCTTTTGCCGTAATGAAATCTTTTTGAGCTTCTTTTTCTTTACCTATCTCTTTATATATCAAACCTCTTTTGTAATATAAATTTCCATCTTTTTCATTTATGGATATTAACTTAGTATAACACTCTATAATTTCTTTGTTTTTGTGACTGCTTTCTAAAACTTTTATTTTATCTAAAAGCAAATTTTTATCTTTAGAATTAAGACTTATGGCTTTATCAAAATTTCGTACTGAAACATCAATATTATTTAGTTTAAAATAAATTTTAGCTCTTAACCAAT
>JAFXOB010000137.1 GCA_017529005.1 Elusimicrobiota bacterium | reverse complement strand
CACCATATTTACAAATATGACACTACTTGTGATTTGGATAAAGAATTGTATGTTGCACCGAAAGATTTTTCTAAACAAATGAATTTTTTATTAAAACATAAATACACTCCCATAACTTTGGAAGAATTATCAAAATCATATAAAGACGGCTCTTTTAAGTTACCTAAAAAATCTGTTCTTATAACTTTTGATGACGGTTGGTTAGATAACTACACAAATGCTTTTACAATACTAAAAGAAAGAAATATTAAAGCCAATATTTTTGTTTCATACAATTTTATAGGACAAAAAAATTGTATGACTTGGGAGCAATTATCAGAGATGAAAAACAGCGGTTTAATATCTTTCGGATCACACACTCTTTCTCACCCTACAGATATACAAACACTAAACGATAATGATATTTTAAAAGAATTAAAAGAATCTAAAAAGTTATTGGAAGAAAAATTAAATATAAAAATAGATTCTTTTGCTTACCCTTCAGGGAAAGGGGCAATAAATAAAAAAATAAGACAAATGGTTTTTGATAGTGGCTATTTGTTTGATTTTTCAACAAAAAGAGGAATAAACACTTTAAAATGGAATAAAGAAAAAGCCATTAAAAGAATATATATAAAACAAAGTCATAATATTTTTGATTTTTATTTGCTAATTAGTAAAGGTAAAAACAGCTTTTAATTATTTATATAATCTTTTGGTAAGGTTGTCCGTTTACTAAAAGTTTTTCAGCGATAGGATGTTTACCTTTTTTATAAGAATATACTACTTCTACTTTTTTCTTATCTTCCTCTTTTGTATTCCACGATTCCATCAGTATTTTTTCTAAATATTTTGCATGATGTTCGGAAACATAAAATCTGTAAGAAGTTTTATTTAAACTATCAACAAAATCATCTTTTGTAAAAGGTTTTTCTTCAAATTGTTTTAAGTCTGTTTTATCCCAATCTATTCTGTATCTTATATAGTGACCGGATAATAAATCTCTAGGGTCATAACCTGATATTCTTACCATTATTTCCGTTCCGGAATCTTTATCGTACCACAAAAAACAATTCCAAACAAATAAACATATAACCGGAATTAGTAATATAAATAATAACAATTTGTTCTTCAATTAAATGCCTCTAATTTTTTTATATAAGATAAAGTTTTTCTTAAAATATATATAGAAACAAGTAAAAGTATTCCCCCTGCAATAAACCCTATACCTGTAAACAACAAATTACCGTAAGCACTAACAAACAGATATATGATATATATTTCGGTTAATATTGCATAATTTCTAAATTTTTTTTCTTTTTTTAAATTAAAGGCTTTATACATTTTGTAAGCAAGCAAAGAAAATACAAAAATTATATTAACAAAATTTTTATCCAAAGCCATAACAAGCACAAAATAATATATAGTTATTTGTACAATTATTGAAAAAGCTTTTGTTATAATAATTTTTCTGTCAAACTTATGATATAAATCTATTGCGAAAGAATATAGAAATTTTAGTAAGAAATATACTAAAATCGAAAATATTGAAATATTGTATTTCTTTGGAAACGGTAAAAAATCTGAAACGAAATAAGAATAAATATCATGTAACCAAATATAAAAACTATGCGGAAAACTGTTAAACAAAAGAAGTAACCACAAAATATTTATTAAATAAGTTTTACTTAAAAACACAAAAGGTATAGTTAAAATCATCCAAAATCTTGCAAAAGAAAGCCAACCGCCATCCAAATTATATACTTGCGCAATAAGACCTATTGTTCCTGCAACCATAAAAAAAGATATCACTAAAAAAACTTCCGACAAATTTTTCTTATTATTTATTATAAAATAATAATCTGCATATACTAATACTAAAAAGAGAATAAAATCTACGACAACTTTTATAAAGTTCGGTATTACAGCCCAGTTAGCACCTATTATTAAAATTATACCTAATGCAATAAGTAAAGCAGCTATAATGAAAAGTCTTTTCCATAATTTATTATTATCGTTATTGTTTTGATAATAACTGATTATGTTTTCTACTTGTTGCGAAGTTATTAACCCTTCTTTATTAAGTTTTTCCAACTCTTTTTTAGATATTTTCATAAAAGTATTCTAGCAAATATAACATTGATATAAAAGGCAATTTGTCTTGAAATTTTTTCTTATGTATAATATTAAGATAAATTATTACTTTTTTAGGAGCAAATATGGAAATATCAAAAAAAGATGTTGATTATGTTGCTTCTCTTGCAAGATTGGAATTTGAAGAGAAGGAAAAAGAAAATTTAGCTAAACAACTCGGTTCTATTTTAGGTTATATTGAAAAGATAAAAGAAGTTGATACTTCTACAATAGCACCTACAAGCCATGGCGGAACAAGTGAAAATGTTTGGAGAGAAGATGTTGTAGTAAAAAGCTCTCAAGAAACAATTGATGCTTTATTTAAAAATGCACCGGAACAAGACGGTGACTTTTTTAAAGTTAAGAAAGTTATGGAATTGGAAGATTAAATTTTCGCAAAGAAAAATTTGAAGTATAGATGTATAGAGGGATAGAAGAATAGAAGAAAAAAGGATATAGATATGAATGAAATAATTAAAATGACCGCCACAGAATTAGCGGCAAAAATTAAAAGTAAAGAACTTTCAAGTGTTGAAGTTACAAAAGCTTTTCTTGAAAGAATAAAAGAAGTAGATCCTAAAATAAAAGCTTATGTTTCAGTATGTGAAGATTATGCATTAAAACAAGCACAACAATCCGATGATAAAATTGCTAAAGGTGAAAACATAGGTGTGTTGGAAGGTGTACCTATAGCAATTAAAGATAATATTTTAATAAAAGATATCAGAATGACAGCTTCATCAAAAATTTTGGAAAACTATATTGCGCCTTATGATGCAACCGTTATAACAAAACTTAAAAATGCAGGTGCAGTATTTGTAGGTAAAGCAAATCTTGATGAATTTGCAATGGGTTCATCAACAGAAAATTCCGCATTTTTTACTACAAGAAACCCTTGGAACACGGAACATATTCCGGGCGGCTCTTCCGGCGGCAGTGCATCAGCAGTAGGCGCAATGACAGCACCTTTAGCATTAGGAACAGATACCGGTGGTTCTATAAGACAACCTGCAAGTTGTTGCGGTATAGTAGGTGTAAAACCTACTTATGGTAGAGTAAGCAGATTCGGTGCAGTAGCATTTGCTTCCTCTCTTGACCAAATAGGACCTATGTCTAAAACAGTTGAAGACAGTGCATTACTATTAAATGTTATAGCAGGTCACGATACAAAAGATTCAACATCAATAAATATAGATGTTCCAAACTATCTTGCAAATATTAAAGATGGTGTTAAAGGTTTAAAAATAGGCCTTCCTAAAGAATATTTTATAGACGGATTAGATGCAGATGTTAAAGCAGCTCTTGATAAAGCAATAGAAGTTTATAAAAGTTTAGGTGCAGAAATTGTGGAAATTTCTTTACCACATACAGATTATGCAGTTGCTGTTTATTATATCATTTGTTGTTCCGAAGCTTCCGCTAACCTTGCAAGATATGATGGCGTAAGGTATGGTTTCAGAGCAGATTGCACTAATTTGTTAGACGAATATCAAAAATCAAGAGGTCAAGGTTTCGGTGCAGAAGTTAAAAGAAGAATAATGCTTGGAACTTATGCGCTTTCAGCTGGATATTATGATGCTTTCTATGGTAAAGCACAAAAAGTAAGAACATTAATAAAACAAGATTTTGAAAAAGCTTTTGAAAAAGTTGATATTATTCTTACTCCGTCAGCTCCTACACCGGCATTTAAAATAGGTGAAAAGAGTTCAGATCCTTTACAAATGTATTTATCCGATATTTTTACAATAAGTTGTAATTTAGCTGCTATTCCGGGAATGAGTTTACCTTGCGGTTTTTCACAAAAAGGTATTCCTATCGGTATGCAGTTATTAGCTAAAAATTTTGACGAACAAACAATGTTTAAAACTGCTTATGCTTATGAACAAGCTACAGCTTGGCATAAAGAGTTTCCAAAAATATAATTGTATGAGGATATAAAAAATGAATAACAAATATGAAGTAATTATAGGACTTGAAGTTCACTCACAAATAAAAACAAAAACAAAGATTTTCTGTAATTGTTCTACAGATTTTCATTCTCAACCTAACACAAATATTTGTCCTGTTTGTACAGGACAGCCCGGAGTGTTACCGGTATTAAATAAACATGCGGTAGAACTTATAGTAAGAACAGGTCTTGCACTCGATTGTACAATAAACAAAAAATCAGTATTTGCAAGAAAACAATATTTTTATCCCGATTTACCGAAAAATTATCAAATATCACAATACGAATTACCTTTTTGCGAGCATGGTAAAATAAATATTTCAGTTGACGGTAAAACAAAAAGTATAGGTATAACAAGAATCCATTTGGAAGAAGATGCAGGAAAACTTATACATGATATAGGTTCAAGACAACTTGATTATTCGTTAGCGGATTATAACAGAACAGGTGTTCCTTTAATGGAAATTGTTTCAGAACCTGATATGAGATCTCCTCAAGAAGCGGCAGCTTATTTGGAATCTCTTAAAAATTTAATTGAATATGTTGAAGCATCCGATTGTAACATGGAAGAAGGAAAATTCAGATGCGATGCAAATATAAGTATAAGACCTGTAGGTCAAAAAGAGTTCGGGACAAAAGCTGAACTTAAAAATATGAACTCTATTTCCGGTGTTCAAGAAGCTCTTTCTTATGAAGTTGAAAGACAAATTGAAATTGTAGAGTCCGGCGGCAGAGTTATACAGGAAACAAGAACTTGGGATCCTAACGAAAAAGTAACAAAATCCATGAGATCTAAAGAAAATGCTCACGATTACAGATATTTCCCTGATCCTGATTTGGTACCTGTAAATTTGGATGACGAATTTATAGATAACATTAAGAAAAATATTCCGGAACTTCCTGAAGCAAGAAAAGCAAGACTTATAAACAATTTAGGACTTTCCGAATATGATACAAACATAATAATATCGGATAAAGCTCTTGCAGATTATTATGAAACGGCTCTTAATACAGCAAACAAAGGTGCAAAGGAACCGGCTGCAGCCGCAAAAACAGTTGCTAACTGGATTATTACCGAACTTTTAGGGAAATTAAACAATTCAAAACTAACAATAAAAGAATCCCCTATTTCTCCTGAAAACATAGGAAAACTTGTAATACTTATTTCAAAAGGAACAATATCCGGTAAAATAGCAAAAACAATATTTGAAGATATGTTTAAAGACAACAAAGATCCTGAAGTAATAGTTAAAGAAAAAGGGCTTGTTCAAATATCGGATGCAGGTGAAATCGTAAAAGTTTGCCAAGAAGCTATAAACGAAAATGCTAAAATTGTTGCAGATTATAAGTCCGGTAAAAAATCTGCTATAGGTGCTTTGGTTGGTGCCGTAATGAAAAAATCTAAAGGTAAAGCCAACCCTCAAATGGTAAATAAAACTTTAACTGAACTGTTAAATAAATAAAAATTTGTTTTAGATTTTAATACTAAAAAGGAACTATAATTTTATAGTTCCTTTTTTTTATTTAAGATTTTATTTTTAGTTTAATAAAGATTTTATTGAATCTATTATAACAGATGTTTCAATTGAACTTATACCTTGTTTCGGTTTTGATAACAATTGTATTGCATTGTCATAATTTGGTGCCCATACCTGCGATATTTTTTCTTCACTCATCAAATCATTAATATATATGGCAATTAATTTTTTATCAAAAGCATTAGCAGCATGAATAACAGAAGTATTAATAGTAAGTATTATATCCGAATATTTAATAAGAGCTAGAACATAAAAAAAGTTATCTTTTCTTGGAATTATTATATTTTCATTACTTATATCATATTCTGAATTTAAAATTATTTTAAATTTTCCTTTATAAAGAAACTCTAAAATTTCGTTTGTTTTATCTTTAGATAATGTTCTCCATTTTGATGCAGAATGTGTATTAAAAAAAATATATTTTTGTTTTGTATTTTTTATAATATTTTTAGCATAATCTTCATATTTTTTATCTAAAAATATATCATAATTGATACTGATATTTTCTACTTTTAAAGATTTTAAAATTTCCGTATATATTTTAGAAATATGTTCTGTATTATAATCAACATTTACGGATATATCATATATATTATATTTCTGCTTACATATACCAAGTAAAAATTTTGAATTTATAATTCTTAATTTTAAGAAATATAAAGGTTTGGGACCAAAAGGCCAAAAGTCCAAAGTTAAATCTATTTTTAATTTTCTAAGTTTATTATATACAAAAATATCTTTATGAAATTGATTTTGTGATATAAAAATTTTATCAACATAAGGATTGTTTTCCAATATTATTTTATTTGCGTTACCGCACAAAACATATATTTTTATATGAGGATATTGCTTTTTTATTTCTCTGAACAAAATAGTTGTTATTATCATATCACCTATTTTGTTATCATCTCTTAAAATTAAAATAGAGTTTATTTTTGTCATATCCAAAATTTCTTTGGATTTTACTTTCTTATCAAAAATAAATTTTGCTAATGATTTCCTAAATTCTTTCAACATTTTTTTACTTTTTCATTATATAACATAATGCATAATATGGTGGCATATTATTGTGAGATTTAGAATTACCAACAGAATTTGTATTAATTGTTTGATAAACTTGACTTGTTTCTGCATTTGCAACATACCCAGACATTGTAGTATTTTCTCCTCTCCCTGTATAATATTCATGGCTATGACTTGGCATTTCATCTATTGTTAATTTATGTGTTTCTTCCCCACCGGTTGCACCAACAGCATAATTATTGCCCGCACCCAAAACAAATCTGTCTCTTAAATCGGGTGTTCCGTTTGAGCCGTCACATAATACCCATCCTGCAGGGATATCATTTACCGAACCGGACCAAATAATTATCCCGCCTTTGGGAACCATGAAATATTCCGTATTTCCTACTATTGCTTTTGCACCTGTAGAATCTACAACAAATCTTTTATCGTTCCCTACTGTTACTGAAAATTCAGCATTTTCTTTAACTGTTGCTTTTTCTGCTGTATTTGAATGCAATGAATAAGGAACAGCTGTAAGTTTTTCTCTCGGCTCTAATTTTTTGCTGTCTATTTCAATTTCAAGATAATAGTCTTTACCTCTCCAATCTATATCCGGATTTAAAACCACAGAAAAAATTCCGCTTGAAACAACTACGGATTTTGTTCCGGATTCCCATTGTGCAGTTCCACCGGTTTTTTGATTATATATTTTAAAATTCATACTTTTTGTTGCATTAACTTCTGTTCTGTATTCTTTAAGTTTTCCATTATATCTTATCTCGTTAGGAACATCTGCCATAACAAATTGATATATAAAAACAAACATTGTAATTAATAAAAATTTTTTTAACATATTATCTTGCCTCAGTATTGATAAAATTATTTATATTTGAAACCACACTTACTTTACTGTCTTCTACATCTACAACATGAAAGCCATAAACATTTATAACCATTGTATTATCAACTTTTGTAATTTGTTCATTTGTTTGACCTTCAAAATGAACATGTCCGTGAAACCAAATTAAAGGATTAAACTTATTAAGGAACTTTTTGAAACATAAAAATCCTTTATGACAAGTATCTTCCTTATCATGAACACCCGATATCGGTGCATGTGAAACAACTATTATTTTTTTCTTTTTTCTTCTAAATATAAAATCCTTTATTTGTTGGATTTTTATTTTTCTTGATACTTTACCTACAATTCTTGCCATTTCTTTTTCGGTATATTGGTAACCTTTCATATTGTATCTCATTGAACCTTCGAAACCTACCAAAATATAATCTGCATAAATTTCCATCCTTGCATGCAAATTTATACCGCCTAAACTAAACTGTTGTTCATCATCATAAATTTTATCAACTATTTTTCTAAAATAATCTTTTGCCGGATCATTATTTAATGTAGGATGGTTACCTTCAACAAAAAAGAAATATCTTTTTACACTGTCAACAATAAATTCTAAATAATTTTTTGATAAGTCCCCGCAAGATACAATAAAATCTATGTTTTTTATGACATTAGGATTTTGTAATATAAAATCTTGAAGTTTTGTATCTTCTTTATCAGATACAGCAAGAATTTTCATAAAGTATCCTTATATAACAGTTACTTAACCAAATTTTTTATAATATCGGTAAATACTGAAGGAATAATATCAAGAAATTTTTTATCTTTATATTTTTCCATAAAATCATGTGCAGTAAAATCAAAACCTACATCATGACCTGCCTGTTGACTCAAAAAATATTTATGTTTTTGTATCCACACATATAAATCGGTATAAGTTCTGTTTGCAAATTTTGATAAAATTTTTTCTTCTTCCATTAATTCCACCGCGGGTAAAAATCTTTCCGCATACCATTTATATGATACAAACATTATCGATCTTTTTAAGAGTTCACCATTATTATAATTTGCTTTAAAATCCAATATTTCCTGATTAAGAATTGCATAACTTTTTAATTCCGTAACTTTTAAAGGATGTATTAAAATTTTATTATTCAATAAAGTTGCTTTTTGAAATGCATTTTCTTCCAACTTTATTAAAAATTTTTTTGTACTTTCGGAATCAAATGTATAATTTTTATCTTTTGAAAGTTCAAAATCAAATTTAATTTCAGTGACATCAGCATCTATATATTTTGCTTTAAACTCATTTTTTGCTACAGCAACTCTATGATGCCCGTCTATAATGAAATAATTATCCAACATTTGATAAACCTGTATAGGTTCCAAATTGATACCTTTTTCCATTAAAGATTTAATATATTCGTATCTTGAGCTGCCATCGGTTCTTTTAGGAAGCAAAGTCTCGGAAAAATCCAAATATCTGCCCAAACTACCTATAATTTTGTCTATAGGAATAGCTTGTATTCCTCTTGTTTTCAATGTATATACAGGAACATTTTTTTCTATTGCCGAAAAATCCACTAATATTCCGTCTTTATCGTTTGCCATTTTTTCCTCTACAAAATAAAAAATATGGGTAGAGAGGGAATTGAACCCTCACGGCTCTTGCGAGCCTCAGGATTTTAAGTCCTGTGCGTCTGCCAGTTCCGCCATCCACCCATATTCACAACATTTATTAAAAAAACATATTACACCTAGTGTTAGAGAATTATACATTTTTTTTAATAAACTGTCAAAGAAAATTGCAAAGCAATTTTCGGTTATGGGGTTATTAGATTATAGGGGTATAAGTTTAAACTACAAAACAAAAAACAATAATTCTATAATCTTTTCTATTATTTTAAATGCTTTAAAGCATTTATTGCTTTTTGGTGTTTCGGATTTAATTTTAACGTAAGTTCAAACATTCTTTCCGCTTCATAATATTTGCCTTTAGCATATAAAATTAAACCTTCTTTATATTTCTCATCTGCCAACTTTTCATCTATTATAATTTCTTCCCGTTCTTCTTGCACATTCTTTTGTGCCGTTTTAGTATTTTTTAAAGATTTTGTTATTTCTTTTACAGATTTATCTATATATTCTTTTGCAGAAGAATAATAATTAAAAGATGTATTAGTATATTGTGAAGTTTTTACAAAAGATTGTAGTTTTTCCATTTGTTTAATACATTCCACCCACTGTTTATTTTTATATAAAATTATTCCGTTTTTTAGTAAAGTGTTTGCTTCATATTCAAACTGTTTTTTCTTCTGTTCTTCTATTGAATCTGTTACAATTTTATTAACTTTATTATAATATTCATTAATTTCTTTATTTGTATTATCAAATTGTAAATACTTCATCCATTCTTTTAAACATTGGTCGTAGTTTCCTTCATAGTAGTTTTTGTAACCGGACCAATAAGAAAACTCATCAAAATCACTTTCATAACTTGAAGAAGATTTTTCTTTCATCATCTTTTTTATTTTGTTGCAATAAATATTCGGTGAATCATAATTCGGATAATCTATTATTATTTTTTGTAATATATCCGTTGAATACAGATATTGTTTTTTATTATAAAATTCTTTTGCTTTATCAAACATATCCTGCGCTTGCTGTTGCGATAATCTATCTTGATTTAGTGCGGCTTGAGCTTCCTTTTCCAATTCGTTTTTCGATTTTTGTCTCTTACCCCATCTGTATGCTAATGAAAATCTGTTTATTAAATCCAACTCATTAAAATCTATAGAATAGTTTATGGTAAATGCTGAAATATTTATACCGAAACCCGCCGTAATATGTTCCGGATAATAACCGCACCTTATTGCATATTTTTCCATCAACTTATATTCAAGTCCAGCAAAAAGTTCATTGTAGGTATCTTCATTTTTTATATCTAAAGATATGGTAAATGTATCTTTTGTTTCAAGTCTGTATATTACAGGAATTTCCATTAAAGTTGATAATCTGAATATATATTGAAAATCTTCTTTATATTCATCAAGTTTTATACCAGTTCCAAAAATATTTTGCATAGATAAACCTACACCGAATTTTGCTTGAGTATACTTT
>JAFXOB010000136.1 GCA_017529005.1 Elusimicrobiota bacterium | reverse complement strand
TGCAACCGCTCATAATATGAATGACAATGCCGAAACAATAATTATGTGGCTTTTAAGGGGAACAGGAACAGACGGTCTTACCGGTATTCCTATTGTAAGGAAGATAAATAAAAATTTATCAATAATAAGACCTCTTTTACCTATATCCAGAGATTTGATAGATTCTTATGCGAAGAAAAATAAAATTAAATTTTGTACGGATAAAACAAATTTTAAATGTGATTACACAAGAAATAAAATAAGATTAAAACTTATACCGCAATTAAAAGAAATAAATCCGTCGGTTATTGAACATATATATAATTTATCTTGCATTTTTAAGGATGAAACAACATATTTTAGAAATAAAATTTCTTTGTTTATATCTAAATTTGTAAAAGTAACAAAAAATACTGTAACAGTGAATTTAAAAGCTTTTTATAAACAAGATAAAATTTTGCAATATAAAATTCTTAAAGAAATTCTTCCCGATAAAAAAAGGTCTGTTCAAATAAACAATATCTTTATGTGGTTAAAAGACAAAAAAAACAAAAACTATACCATCTCAAAACAATGGACAGTGAAAAAGAATATAAAATCGATTAAATTTATTAAATCCGAATAGATTAATCTTTTCTTAAAGGTAAAGAAACTATTACAGTTGTTCCTTTAACCGGTTCACTTGTAATTTTTATTGTTCCGTTATGCATTTCAACGATTTGTTGAGCAACGGATAAACCCATACCTATCGCATTTGCGAGTTTTGTTGAAAACATCGGATCAAAACATTGTTCCAAAATCTCGGGTTTCATTCCTACACCGGAATCAGATATTGTTGTTATTATTGTATCGCTTATTATTTGCATATCTATTCTTATTATTCCCATATTTTTCATTGCTTCTTTAGCATTGGTTATTATATTTGTGAAAACTTGTTTCATTTTTTCGGGATCGGCATGAACCTGTGCAGTTATTAAATTTTGTTCGATAGTTATAGTAGGAACCTGTGTTTCGGCAATTGCTAATAAGATAATGTTTTTTAAATCACAATTGTTTTTTGTTACTTGTTTTACTCTTGTCATATCTAAAATTTCTGTTATTCTTTTATTCAAATTATTTACTTCTTTTGATAAGAGTTCAAGCATTTTCTTTTGTGTTTCATTTTCAACTTTCAAAGATTTTGAAAGATAGTATGCTATATTGGATAAACCGCCGACCGCATTTTTTAAATCGTGTGATGCGATAGAGGCAAATTTGGAAATAGCCTGATACCTTTCGAAATTTAATTGTTTTTTTGTGAATATGTAATTTTTCTCTTCCATAGTTTAATTCCTTTTTTTTATTTTCCTAAAATTTTATTTATTAATTTTATGACGCTGTCAATTTCAAAAGGTTTTGTAAGATAAAAACAACCCTTTGTTTTTACGGCATCTAAATTTTGATCATCATTTAAAATGTATATGGCCCCGATATTAGGTATTTTCTTTTGTAACTGTTCATGAAAATCAACAATATTTGTTTCTATTTTAACATTAATTAAAGCCAAATCAAAAAAAGAATTACTTAACTCTTCGATAAGTTTTTCACAATTAGAGTATGACAGAAGATGAAAACCTTTTTCTTTTAGAGAGTTGTTTAATTCTTCAAAATCTTCGGAATCCGTATTTACCATTGCAATGTTTTTCTTTCTGTCTTTAGGATCCAAAAAATCGAAAATTTGAGATACTTTTATCGGTAAATTGAAGAATTTCACAGGCCCTAATCCTGTGATTGCTTTCATAATCATATTGTTTTGGTCTTTTCCTATAAGTATTGTTTGCGGGATAGAACCAAATAAATCTCTTAACTTCTTCAAAATAGAGAGTATTTTATTATTATCCGATTCCGTATTTATTATTAATATATTGGGTTTATGTTTAAACAAAAATTCTATTTTGTTTGAATCAATTTCACTGGAAGCAACATTTAAACCGCAATTTTTTAACGAATTTAAAAAGTTTTTATTTACGTTTGCATCTTTATCGATTATTACGGCGAAAGGCCTTGTTGTTATATCTTTTATTGTAGATAAAACAGTGTCTATTTCAAACGGTTTGCTTAAACATGTAAAAGCTCCGGAATTTAAAGCATCTGTAATTAAGTCGTTAAGTGCATAAGCCGTCATCATAACACCGACAATATCCGGTTTAATTTTCTTTATTTCTTTAAAAGTTTCCGTTCCGGTTATTCCCGGCATTCTTATATCAGAAAACATAATATCAAAATCTTCTTTTTTAGCAAGTTCTATAGCTTTAAAGCCGTCTTCTGCTGTTTGTACTTCATAGCCTTCAAGTTCAAGTATGCTTGCTAACGATATTCTTAAAGAATCTTCATCATCCACAACCAAAATCTTTAATTTATCGTCCATATTTTGCTCTCCTTTACAGTGGTAACTCTATTTCAAAAGTTGTTCCTACGTTTTTCTTGCTTGTTACTATAATTTTCCCTTGATGTGCATCAATAATTTCTTTTACTATAGGTAAACCCAAACCTATACCTTTTAACTTTGTTGTAAATAACGGTTCAAATAAATGTGACAGGGTTTCTTCACTCATACCACAAGCATTATCCTTAACAAATATTTTACAAACTTTATCTTCTTTTTTTGTAGAGATGGATATTTCTCCGCCTTCCGGAGGCATAGCATCTCTTGCATTTGTGATAAGATTTATTAATACTTGTGTCATTTTGTCAGGGTCTAATACAATGTCGAACTGTTCCAAATTCGTTAAAATTTTTATATTTGTAGGTAAAGGAACAGCAGGTATAACCTTGTTTATAAAAGAAACTATATCTATGGATAATTTGTTTAATTTTTTACTTTTTGAATAATCCAATAAATCGGTTATGATTTTATTTGCTCTTTGAACTTCCGCAGATAACATTCCAACCATTTGTTTGGATTTTTTCTCTTCACTGAAAGTTCCAAGTTTTGACAGGAAATAGGATATATTTTTTATTGCCGCAAGAGGATTTCTTAATTCATGAGCAACAGAAGAAGCAATTCTACCTATTGTTGCAAATTTTTCCGATTTTATTAAATCTTTTTGCATACTTTGTACTTTATCTAAAGTTTCCTCTAATTCTTGACTTCTGTTTTCAAAAGCAATTTTAAGAGTTAACAGTTCTTTCTTTTCTTTGTTTAATTCTCTTATGTGAATTTCCATATCCGAAGCCATTGAATTAAAAGAATTTGCCAATTCTCTGAATTCATCGTTGGAATTTAAAGGAACTCTGTAGCCTAAATTACCGGAAGCTATTTTTTTTGTTCCCAACATAAGTTCTCTTATAGGATGAACTATAATTTTAACCAGGAAAAATGAAAGTATTATACCAACGGCAACAACTATTAACGTGATAAAAATTATAGTCTTTGTCATTTTTTCTATTTGATAGTTTATTCTGTCGAGCGTTATTCCTATTCTTACTGCACCTATAATGGTTTCTTTATTCTTTTTTACTTTTTCTATAGTCGGATTGTAATCATAAGATATTATAGGCACTATAATATCCATTACCTCACCCACATTTGATATTACACTGGTATCTTTTTGGAGTCTGTTTTTCCCTAAACTTTGGATAGTTCCCGATTCTATCGGTGTGGAAGAAATATATCTTATTACATACTCGTTTGTAATAGTTTCCGTAGCTAAAGGTATTCCGTTTGCATCATATACTATGGAATATATAAGATCTTCTTCTTTTAAACTATTCTTTGTGAGATGATAAAGAAACTCTTTACTTGTTTCCGAAGAAGTAACCCCGTATTCACTTGATGTGGCAAGCGAATTTGCTAAAATTATGGCTCTGTTTTCCGTAAAACTTTTTAAAAGTAAAGATTGACCCGTTATGAAAAACCATGTCAAAATAATTGAAGTAAAAATTATTATTGAGGATATTATTATTATGAATTTAACACTTAAACCAAAATTAATCCTTTTTCTCATAAATATCACTCAGGACGGTAAATTTAAAAGCCGACGAGAGGACTTGAACCTCCGACCGATGGTTTACAAAACCATTGCTCTACCAACTGAGCTACGTCGGCATAAAAATACTATTTTGTAAAGAATACAAAAAATTTAAAATTTTGTCAAATATTATATATATAATACTCAATATTAATGTATATTCATAATTATAACTTATTTAGAAATATAACCCCAATAACTTGACAAAAAAAATAAATTGTAGTATATTGTTGCATTGTTACTTACCGGTCGGTAGGTAAAATAGAAGTTTTTTAGAGAATAAAATGAGAGTTAAAATATTAAAAACAGCATTTAATTTAATAGGGAAAAAATCGGTAAAAGATGTTTCTATGCGAGAAATTGCCGAAGCTTGCAATATAACAAAACCGTCTTTATATTATTATTTTAAAGATAAAGATGAAATTTGTTACACGATAATAAAATATGTTTTGGATGAACAAAACGAGAAGTTAAAACAATATATTGAACAAAATATTTCTTTAAAAGAAGTATTAACGGATATTTTTCAAAAAGCATATAAAGAAAAAACTAAAAAATCATTGGAATTCTTTTTGCATATGCTGGATTATATTAAAGGTATTCCTGCGCTTGAAAAAAAATTTAAGCCGTTAAAAGAAGAAAATGAAAAGCTTGCCAAAGAACTTTTTAATAGAGAAGTAAAGAATAAAAACATAAACAAAGACAATGTGGAACTTGCTTATTATTTATTTGAATCATGTTTACATCATATTGTTTTTGCTCCGATAAAGTTGATAAACGTTGATCCTAAAGATATAGCAACATCAATTTTAAAGGCGATAGATTATAAAAATTGTTAATGAAGATTAGGATATTGTAAGAATAGAGGAATTAAAGAAATGAAAAAAATATTAAGTTTGATTTTAACATTGCTATTCAGTGCGAACGTATTTGCCGGTGATTATTCTAAAAATAATCCCATGAATGCGAAATTGTTTGAAGAAATACAACAAAAAGAAGGAACAAAAATAACAATAAAAGAAGCTGTTAAAATGGCATTAAAAGATAGTTATCAAGTTTATTCCGCAAGTAAAATGAAGGAAATAAGCGATGAAGTTTATAATCAAATGAAATCATCGTATTATCCGTATGTAGATTTTAATGCAAGTTACAACAGAGCTTTATTAAGATCAAAATCATTGGCCAAGACAGATGATGGAGAAAAAATGGTGGAAATTTCTCCTGTAAATAACACATTTACCGCACAACTTCAGGCAAATTGGGTTTTATGGACAGGTGGTAAAGTTAAAAATACTAAAGAGTATGGAAAGTTACAATCGGAAAGAGGAGAATATCAATTAAGACATGCAAAATCTATGGTAGCAAAAGAAGTTGTAAATTATTGCTATATGATAATTTATGCATCAGCGCTTGTTCACGTTCAAGAAAACTCTTTGGATATTGCAAACCAACATTTGGATGAAACAAAAGCAAGATATAAACAAGGTTTATCAAGTAATTTGGATGTTATGACACAAGAAGTTAGAGTAAACAATATTGTTCCTCTTGTTTTGCAGGCAAAAAAAAATGTTGAACTTGCAACATTGTATTTAAGACAGATATTAAATAAAGATCCTGAATCTCCTATATATTTAACTTGGATAGAAGACGATTTAATGATACCTGAAATACCGGATCTTCAAAAATTATATGATATGGCTTACGAACAAAGACCGGAACTTATAGTGTCAAAATTAGCCGCAGATATTGCCGAAACTAACTATAAAATAGCAAAAGCAGATCATTATCCAAACCTTTCGGCTTACGGAAATTATGGCTATAACGGATACACAATAGAAGGCCTCCCTGATAATAATCATTATTATTGGGGCTCAAATATAGGATTACAATTTTCTATGCCTATATTTCACGGGTTTTCTGTATCTTCACAAGTAAAACAAAAAGAAATGTATTATGAAGATGCAAAAGCAAGTTACGAAAATTTAAAAAAGAATGTAAGAATACAAGTAAAATCGGCGTGGCTTAATTTGGAAGAAGCAAAAAAAAGAATTGAATCTACAAAAGGGGTTGTAGAAAGAGCACAAGAAAATTTGAACTCAAAAATGTTGAGATATAGAAACGGATTGATAAGTCAGTTGGAGTTAAACGATGCAATATCGGATTTGAATGATTCTAATTTAACATTCGTTCAAGCCGTTCATGATGCACACGTAGCTTTGTCGGACTTAAATTATGCCGTAGGAATGGAGACAGAAGATTATGAATAAAAAAATAATAAAAAGAGACACAAAAGAAGGAAAAATAGTAACATTGTTGGTGTGGTTGTTAATATTGGGTATTGTTGCATATTCTGCATATATATTCTTTGTTAAAAAAGATGAATCTCTTGTATTGAACGACGTTTCAAAAGATGTGTTTATTGTTAAAACAGAAACTGTTCAAAAGAGAGATTTGAAACATCAACTAATAACATCCGGAAGTATTAAGGCTTTGGAAGAAGCTGTGATATATCCTAGAATTAACGGAAAATTGAAAAGAAATCTTTTAAGAGAAGGAGACAATGTAAGAAAGGATCAAACAATAGCTTTAATAGATAGAGACGAAGTAGGTGCAAAATATGAACCTGTATTGGTTCCGTCTACATTAACCGGAGTAGTTGCAAAGATTTATAGAGATCCCGGTGAAAATGTTACCATTCAAACCCCTATAGCATCTGTTGTTAATCAATCCGTATTAAGAATTAAAGTTGATGTTCCGGAAAGGTATGTTGGTGAAATTTATAAAGGGCAACTGGCAAATCTTTCCGTTGATGCATATCCCGACCAACAATTTGAAGCAAAGCTTGATGTTATAAGTCCGGTAGTAGATTCTTTAAGCAGGAGTGTTGCTGTTGAATTTAGAGCAGCAAATTCTAAAAATTTATTGAAATCCGGAATGTTTGCCAGGGTAGATATCTCTTTAAAAGAAGTAAAGAATGTTTTATCTGTTTCTAAAAAGAGTATTTATGAAGATGAAGACGGTAAAAATTATGTTTTGGTTCCTTCCGAAGATAAAACAACTGCTGTTAGAAAAGATGTTACCGTTAAATTTAAAAACAACAACAATTGACAAATTGAAGGACTTAACGAAGGTGATGAAATTTTGGGATTTGTTTATGGTATTAAAGACGGTAGCAAGATAGAGATACAAAAGTAGGAGCTAAAATATGCAAGAAAAAAACAATGAAAAGAAATATAGCGGACTAGCCGCATTTTTTATACATAGACCTGTTTTTACTATTATGGTAAGCGTTTCGTTGATGCTCCTTGGTCTTATGGGATATTTAAATATGGGTGTAAGTTTGTATCCGAGTATGGATATTCCCGCAACACTTGTTCAAACCGTTTTACCGGGTGCAAGTCCGGAAGAAGTTGAAACTTCCGTAACAAAATACATTGAAGAAGCAGTTAACGAAATTTCGGGTGTTGATGAAATTTCAGCATTTAATTTGGAGAGTGTTTCAATTCTTTTTGTTAAGTTTGAAATGGACAAAAATGCCGATGTCGGTATTCAAGAAGTTAGAGATAAAATCGAACAGGTTAAATCTAAATTCCCTGATGGAACGGAATCTCCCGTAGTTTTAAAACTCGATATGGATGCTGCAGCCGTATTAAACGTTGTTGTTACAGGTAACAGAGATATAATAGAACTTACCGAACTTGCAAAAAAACAAGTTAAAGAAGTTATAGAAAATACTTCAGGTGTAGGATCAGTTAGTATCGTAGGTGGTAGAGAAAGAGAAATACATGTTACATTAGATCCTTTAAAACTTTATTCTTTGCAAATTCCTATAACAAGTGTTACATCAGCATTGGCACAACAAAATTTTGAAATTCCGGGTGGTAAAGTAGAACAAAATCATAACTCATATAGTTTAAGAATTTTAGGTAGAATTCCTTCTGTTGAAGAATTTAAAAATATTTTTGTTGCTACAAAAAATGGTGTTCCTATAAAACTTTCCGATGTTGCAACCGTTGAAGATAGCGGTGAATACGAACAACAAAGTACAAGATTGGACGGTCAAAGATGTGTAACTTTGGAAATAAAAAAACAAAGCGGTTCTAACACATTAAAAGTTATAGATGGTGTTAAAGAAAAAATAAAAATGATAGAGCAAACTCTTCCGCCTGACATGAAAATTGTTGTAATGTCAGATCAGAGTGGTTCCATAAGAGCATCCGTTAATACCGTATTAGAGCATCTTTGCTTAGGTGCTATTTTGGCAGGTATAATGGTGTTGATATTTATGGGTTCACTTAGATCAACATTTATAGCTTTCTTGGCTATTCCTATATCGGTAGTAGGTGCTTTTATATTTATGAGTATAAAAGGGTTTACTTTAAATAGTATTACATTGCTCGGTTTAACCGTTGCCGTGGGTATTGTTATCGATGATGCTATCGTTATGCTTGAAAATATTTACAGACATATGGAAAAATACAATAAAACTCCTATTCAAGCTGCGGTTGACGGTTCAAAAGAAATTACCGCAACGATTATAGCCACAACCCTTGCTATTCTTGTTATATTTTTGCCTCTTGCATATATGGGTGGTATGGTTGGAAGAGTTTTAAGCAGTTATGGTTGGACCGTTGTTTTTGCTATTGCTCTTTCAGGTATTGTTGCATTAACATTAACTCCTATGTTGTGTTCGAAACTGTTGGTGAAAGCAAGTAAAAGAAGCAGAATAGATAAGATAGTAAATATTATTAATATGTCTTTAGTGAAAAGATATATACCTATGCTTAATTGGTCTATACATCATAAGTTAATAATGGTTGTTTTCTCAATTGTAATTTTTGTTGCGGGTATATTTACATTATTTATTTTGGGTGGTGACTTTTTTCCTGTAGAAGATACCGGAAAAGTTCAAGTTCAGGTTAAAGCAGAAGAAGGAACAAGTTATCCGGATATGATAAATATCTTAGCACAAATGGAAGAAGATGTAAGAAGGTTACCATATATAAAAAGCGTATTGAATGTTACTGGTAAAGGTGCAGATGGACTAAGTTCGTTTGCAAGTTCGGCACCTACAAATAAAGGTTATTTGGAAATAGAATTGGAAGATAGAGAAAAAAGAAAAAGGATAAAAACTACAAGGTACGTTGAAAGTATAAGAAATATGTTATCAAAATATGACGGACTTAAAATTACGGTACTTGTAAAAAGTGATGGACCGGGTTCCGGTAATAAAGATACACAACTCAGTTTGTTAGGACCCGACTTAAACAAATTAATGGATTATGCCAATGCAACGGCAGAAAAATTGTCTAAAGATTCAAGATTCAGAGATATAGATTTATCCGTTGATATGGCAAAACCTGAATACAGAGTAGTTATAAACAGAGATAAAGCAAATAATTTAGGTGTTAATGTTACTGCAGTTGCCGCAGCACTTAGAACGATGGTCGGCGGTGAAGACGATATTACAAAATATAAAGAAGGAGATGAACTTTACGAAGTAAGAGTAAGAGTTGCCGAACAATACAGAAATACTAAAGAATCAATTTCTGCTCTTATGATACCTGCAAATATTGATGGACAATCAACAGTTGTTCGTCTTGATAGTATTGCTGAACTTGAAGAAGGTTTCGGACCAAGCCAAATTAACAGAAAAGCAAGACAAAGAGAAGTAAGAGTTGAAGCTAACTTAAACGGAATTGATACTATGTCTGCAACAAAAATAATGCAAAATACTTTTCTTTCTTTAAATCCTGAAATAGGTTATACCGTTGCACAAAGCGGACAGGCAAAAGAAATGGGTAAGATGTTTGTTTCTTTTGCATTTGCTTTCTTGTTAGCATTTATTTTCAAATACATAGTTCTTTGTTGTTTAATGGAAAAGTTCACTCATCCTATCGCAATTATAATAACTTTGCCGTTAACTATACCTTTTGCCTTATTTTCTTTGTTTGTTGCACATCAATCGTTAAACATATTTACATTGCTCGGTATGTTCATGTTAGTGGGAGTTGTAAGTAAAAATGCTATTTTGCAAACAGATTATACAAACCAATTAAGAGCAAGAGGATATGGTAGAACAAATGCTATACTTCAAGCAAATAAAGTAAGATTAAGACCTATTTTGATGACAACATTAACACTTGTTGTTTCCATGATACCGATGCTCATATCAAACGGAGAAGGTGCTGATGTTAGAAGAGGTTTGGCTATAGTTATCGTAGGTGGTCAGTTGTTGTCACTTCTTGTGACCTTACTTATGACACCTGTTACATATATTATTGTTGATTCTATCGGAGATTGGATAAAATATAAAATTTATAAGATACCTATGCCGAAAGATAAAGATGCAGATGTTATTTTAGATGAAGTTCCGGACAAGTATTAGTTTATAATAAAAATAAAAGAGCAGGAAGTAAAAATTCCTGCTCTTTTATTGACTAAAATAAATTTATAATGTAAAATAATAAAATATTGCCGAGGTGGTGGAATTGGCAGACACGTGAGACTCAAAATCTCAAGTTGCTTAGGCGGCGTGCGGGTTCAAGTCCCGCCCTCGGCATTCTATTTAAAACAGAGTATTTATATATAAAGGCTTGTATTAAAAATGCGAGCCTTTTTTTATATGTTATCTTTGAAGAATAATTTATAATTTGCTAAAATTAAAAACTATGAAAAAAACAAATTACACATTATATTCCGATTGTATAAATTTTCCCTTGGACAGACCTTGTAAATATCAAAAGGAAAACAAGATGTTTTGTCATTCCTGCAAAAATTATGTTTCCGTAAACAAAAAATCAAAACAAATAAAAATTTTGATTGTAAAGTTGGGTGCAATGGGAGATGTTTTAAGAACAACTTTTATATTGGAAGGTTTAAAAGAAAAATATAAAAATTCCACAATAGATTGGCTTGTTGATAAGAAAAATGCGGATGTTTTGATTGGCAACAAATATATAGATATTATTATTCCCAACGATAACAAAGTTTTTGAATTTTTATCTTCAACAAAATATGATATCGTTATAAATTTAGATTTGTCACCCGAAAGTTTATCTTTTACAAAACTTGTTTTTGCAGATAAAATAATAGGATATTACCTTGATAAATCAAGAAAAATAATCGGTTCAAACGAATATGCAAAAAAATGGCTGCCTTCAAGTGCTTATGACAGTTTAAAGAAAGAAAATGAGCATACATATCAATATTGGATGGCAAAAATATCGGAATTAAAAAGAGATAACTATGAAATATGTGTTCCGATATCAAAACAAGCCGAACAAAAAGCAAAAAAATTTATTTCTTCATTAAAACTAAATAAATCCAAAGTTATAGGTATTAATCCCGGTGCAGGTAAGAGATGGATTATGAAAAAATGGAGAATAGAAAAATATATAAAACTTATAAAAGTATTATCGTCCAAAGGATATAATATTTTATTGCTCGGCGGAAAAGATGATGAAGAAGAAATAAAGATAATATTAAAACAAAAAATTAAAAATGTATATTCCACCGGAACAGACAATTCCGTTCAAGAATTTTTTGCAATGGTAAATTTATGTGATTTGGTGGTTTGCGGTGATACAATGGCAATGCATGCCGCTTTAGGTCTTAAAAAGAATGTTGTTGCTGTTTTCGGACCTACTTCATACAATGAAATTGAAATGTATGGCAGGGGAATAAAAATTGTTTCTATGGAATGTAATTGTTGTTACAGACCGGATTGTAATAAAAAAGTTAAATGTATGGATAAAGTTTCGGTGGAAAATGTTTTGGATGCGATACAAACTTATATTTATTAGAGGAATAAAATGGATACTTTAGCAGTGGTTTGTACTTATAATGAGGCAACAAATATAAAAAATGTTGTTAATGATATTTTAAACTGCGGTCTTGAAGATATTGAAGTTCTTATTGCTGATGATGTTTCTCCCGACGGAACATACAAAATCGTGGAAGAAATGGAAAAAGAAAATCCTAAAGTTCATTTATTGTTAAGAAAAGAAAAAAGAGGCAGAGGATATGCCGGTATAGATGCTTTTAAATGGGGCATACAAAAAGGTTACAAATATATCGTTGAATTAGACGGAGATGGTTCACATAATCCAAAATATATTAAAGATTTTAGAGAACTTATAAACAGTTGTGATGTAGTTATCGGTTCAAGATACGTTAAAGGCGGTTCCGATACGCAAAGAGGATTTTTAAGACAAGTCGTTAGCGGTTTTGCAAGAAGATATTTACAGTTTTGTATAGGTGTAAAAGTTGCAGATGCTACATCAGGTTACAGAATGTTTAAGAAAGAAATAGTTGAACAATATATAGATAAATTAAAAGCTTCAGATCCGTTTATTGTAACGGAAATGCTTTATTACACAAAGAAGACAAAAGCAATTATAAAGGAATATCCTATAGCTTTTTTGGAAAGAGCATCCGGAACATCAAAACTAAAACCGTTCACTTTAATAAAATATCTTTTTAAAGTAATAAAATTGAGATTATTCTCATAAATGCAGTTTATCATTATTACGATTGAAACAAAGAAAATAAGTTTATAGTTAATTATACATTGTATGTTATAAATTGTTGTAACGATTCTTTCCATTCAGGAATGTTTATATTTAATTCGTTTGATATTTTTTTATTGGACATAGCCGTAAATAACGGTCTTTGTACTTTAGAATTGAAACTTGCCATAGGAACAGGGATTATTTCGTTATCGTATTTGTTAAGTTTGACAAATTCTTTTGCAAGTTCATATCTTGATGCTTTACCGGAATTGGTAAGATGATATAATCCCGATAATCCTTTATCTAATGCTTTTATAACAGTGTCTGCTATATCAAAACTGAAACAAGGAACTGAAATTTCGTCACTTGAAACTTTAATAATTTTATTGTTTTTTAACCAACCGGATAATTTAAAAAGAAAATTTTGTTGCCCTTCGCCTATAACCCAACTTAACCTGCATACCAAACTGTTATTATATTTCAAAGCTTCCTGTTCTCCTGCAAGTTTACTTTTTCCGTACTCGTTCAAAGGGTTGGTTTTATCTGTTTCAATGTATAAATCGTTTTTTGTACCGTCAAAAACATAGTCACTTCCGAAATGAACAAATTTTGCATTGTGTTTTTTTGATTCTTCAACTAAATTTGTTACAGCAGTTTTATTTATCAAAAAAGCTTTTGTGTTATCTTGTTGAGCATATTCAACGTTATTATATGCGGCACAATTTATAACAATATTCGGTTTGTATTGAGAAAAAACATAATAAATTTTTTCTTTGTTTGTAATATCTAAATCCTGCTCGCTCGGAGCAATAAAATCAAAATTTAAATCCGTTAATTTTTTAATAAAGGCTTTTGCTAATTGTCCTGAACTGCCTGTAATAAGATATTTCATGTAAACTCCAACAGATGTTAAACTTTTATCTCAAAATTATGTTCTGCATATTCAAAAGTCGGATATACTAAATCTTTTTTTGAAAGTTTTGGGTTTAATGTATGCCAATCAATGTTTAAGAAAGAATCATTATATAAAATTCCTCTTTCGTGTTCAGGGGAATAAATATTTGAACAATAATACTCAAAATCAACTTCATTGGATAATACTTCAAAGCCGTGAGCAAATCCTTCCGGAATAAATAACATATTTTGTTTGTCCGGAGAAAGTTCTGCTCCGACCCATTTACCGAAAGTTGATGAACCGACTCTTAAATCCACGGCAACATCAAAAATTTTTCCGTTAATAACTCTGACAAGCTTAGCTTGAGCAAAAGGTGCAAGTTGATAATGTAAACCTCTTAAAACACCTTTTGTTGAATGTGAAAAATTTATTTGTTTTATATTTAAATTAATTCCCAAATTTGAAAAATCAGGAATTTTAAATACTTCCTCAAAAAAACCTCTGTCATCCTTAAATTTTACGGATTCTATTAAAACAACATCTTTTATTGCTAAATTGGAAAATTTAAATGGCATTATATTTCACCCTTTATTCTGTATTTAAAAGACTCATTTGCTGATAATTCGACTTCTTCATCATTTATTTTCAATGATGCATGTCCGTCAATAATTCCCATTGTTACGGTATTTTCTTTTTCATTATATTTTAACGAAAATATTGTATCTGCAGTCAATTGAGCTATTGTCGCAGCATCAAAAGTAACTACTATAGGTCCCGGTCTTGTTCCTTCCACTTTAGAAAATATTAGTAAATTTGTTATAGGGTGTCTTGCTATAAAAAGTCCTTGTTTGTTTTTAACTATTATACCTACGGAATGATAGTTAAGAATTAACATTCCGTTTGCAATAACTTTAGATGAATAATCTATATCAGGAACCGTTTCCGGATCTGTATAGCTTTTTGTTTCACCGTCCGGGGATATAATATCAATTGAGTTAACAATAATTCTTACGGATAATTGATCCGAATAAGATATACAAGTAATCAATCCTAATAATAAAAACAAAATTAATAATTTTTTCATAGTTTTATCCCAATATTACATTAATTTT
>JAFXOB010000135.1 GCA_017529005.1 Elusimicrobiota bacterium | reverse complement strand
TTTGCTACAGAGCATATAATTGTTGATTCTGAAAAAAAATATTTAAATGATACATATGAAAATTTTAATCAAATAGGACTAGGAACTGTAGAAGGTGGAGTGTTTTATGTTTCTTATGCTGGAAATTTAGAAATAAATAACATTAATTTTCATAACAACAAAACAACAATAACTGAATATAAAAATCGTAATGACAGTAATGGAGGAGCCATTTGTAATACAGGAACTACAAAAATAAATTCTACCATTTTTGATAGTAATATGGCGATAAGTGATATTGGTCTTTGGAGTCATGGTAATGGTGGTGCAATTTATAATTATGATGGAGGTAAGATAATAATTGACACCACATTGTTTAAAAACAATACTGTATCAGGGGCTGGTAGTACTGGATTTGGTTATGGTGGTGCAATTTATAATAAATCTGGATTAATAGAAATTAATTCGACTAAGTTTTTTGAAAATATTTCAAAAAGTGGAAATAAATATGATTCTAGTTATGGTTATGGTGGAGCAATATTTAATGATATGGAAGGGATAATAATAATTAGTTCAAGTTCTTTTAGTGGAAATTTAGCAAAAAGTTCTCAAGATTGGTATGGTGCTGCATATGGAGGAGCTATTTGTAATACGGGAAATATGACAATAAGTTCTACAGTTTTCAATGGTAATATAATATCAGAATCTAAATATTGTTATGGAGGAGCTATTTGCAACACGGGAAACATGATAATAAGTTCTACAGTTTTTAATGGAAATATAGTGAATTCTAATGTTTATAATTTGTGTAACGGAGGAGCTATTTACAATGGCAAAGGAACATTTAATACAAATAGTGTAGATGAGAAAATAATAACAATAAAGGATGGAACAAATTTTATAAATAATATAGCAAAATCTTATGGTGGTGCAATTTATAATTATTTTGGAATTGTAAATTTAATTGCAAATACAGATAACATAGAATTTTCTGGCAATAAAGCAAATGGTATATCAAATGCTATACATGATTATACTGGAGAGATAAATTTATGGGCAAGTCAAAATGCAGATATTATTTTTAATGATAGAATAACAAGTGAAGATGATACAAGTATTTTAAATGTAAATAATTCGACAACAACATTAACATCAAATGGTAAAGTAATATTAAATGAAGATATGAGTGGTTATACCGGAACTGTTAATTTATATGATGGGGAAATAGAACTACAAGCAAAAACAAATGAAAATTCAAATGTTAATACAAACAAATTCTTTAGCGGAAATATAAACTTATCAAATGGAATATTAAATATATTAAATAATTCAATAGACAACATAATAATATCAACTTTAACTACAACCGCAAATGTTAATTTACAAATAGATGTAGATTTAAACAACAATATAAGTGATAATTTTACCGTAATAAATATTGTAAACGGAGAAATAAATTTAACAGCAATAAATATATTGGGAATAAATGATGATAATGGCCAAATAATATTATTTAATGATGGAAAAGCTCCAGAATTAAATATATTAACTACAGGTATTTATAATGGGTATGAATATACTTTTTTACAAACGACAGAAAAAGGTGTATTAAATTATAAATGTACAGGTACAAATAAGTTTTTTAAAGAAGTTGTAAATAATGTTATTCCAAAATATCGTTCATATTCATTAGCTGAAAACGAAATTATAACGGATGATTTAGGAAATTTAGGAGGAACTCAGTTAACAATATTTGGAAATGATAAAAATATTATAGGAAATAATATAAATGGAATAGTCGTTGCAAATGGAAAGACATTAAACATAGAAAATATTAATAATTGGACTGGATTTGATAGTAGTTATGGTGCAATAAAAAATGAAGGAATATTAAATATTAGTGGGACAACTTTTACAAATAATCAAGGGCAAGATATAATAAACAATGGACTTTTAATACTTAAAGATTTCTCAAGTACTTTTGAGAAAGGGATTGTTGGTAAAGGCACAACAACGATAAATGGTATAAATATAAATTTATCAAATGCGGAAATAAAACAAAATAAAATAGAAATAATTAATAACGGAAATTTAACAACAAATGCAACAAATATTATAGGGGATATTGAAAACAGCGGTAATTTAATTTTTAATGGTGGAATAAATAGTAATACAATTACCGGAACAGGTATAACACAAATTCTATGTAATGTAATAAACCAAGCAAATATAACACAAAATAATTTAGAGATATTATCAAATAATCAACTAAACAATTCAATAGCAACAATAACAATAAATGAATTACTAACAGTAAATAATAATGCGAAAATAATCAATGATGGAAAATTGATAATAAACAATGGAACAAATGACGGAAAAATAGAACAAACAACAAATATATCAACAACAACAATAACCGGAAATTTTATAAATAATGGAACAATAGAACAAAATAAATTGAATATAGAACAAACCGGTAATTTAACGACAAATTCAAATTCTATAATTGGAAATATAGAAAACAACGGAACATTATTGTTTAATTCAGGAACAATAAATAATAATCAAATAACAGGTGCAGGAACATTAAATATTACTGCAAATAATTTAATAAACAATAATATAATTGAACAAAACACAATAGAAATATCTAAAGAAAGTTCTAATGTTGGTAATGTTGCTTCTTCAAATTCACAACAAGAGTTGAACAATTTTATTAACAATTCTACAATTAAAGTAGAAAATCTAAATTTACAATCTGTTAATTTTGAATTAACACAAAACGGAAATTTATTTGTAGAAAATTTATCTGTACAGAATTCCGAAATATATTTAGCAAATACAATATTACAAGAACATAATTTTAAAACAATAAGTTTAACAGATACTTTGAATTTATCCGTAGATGCAGATTTAGAAAACAAAGAAATGGATACTATATCTGCAAATAGTTTTAGCGGTAACGGTAAAATAAATGTTAAAGCAATAAATTTGTTAAGAGATGCGAAAGAAAACAAAACAGAAATATTATTTACAAGTTCAACTATATTAAAAGATAAAATAACAACAACTATAAATATTGCAAGTTCAAAATTATTTAAATACGATGTAAATTACGATAAAAACACAGGAAATTTTAATTTCTTATTAACAGCAAAAACAAATCCAATAATAGTAGAAAGCCAAGTAGCAAGAGCAATCGGATTAATAACTCAAAACACAGTTTTAAATCAAGCTTTTTTAAGTATAGATAATATAAGAAACAGAATAATACAGGCAAAACAAAAATGTCTTTTATATGCATCAACTGCAGATGTAATATTTGAAAGTCCAAACAGAATAGAAAGCGGATTATGGATAAGACCTTTTATGGCACAAGATACTATAAGTTTTGATAGCTTGGATGTAGATAATACATTAACAGGAACACTTGCAGGAATAGATTTAGTTGTAGGCGAAAATAGTCTTTTATCTTTTTATTTAGGATATGCAGGAAGTAACCAAAAATATGAAGAAATAAAAGTAAACCAAACAGGATACATTGTAGGTGCAACGGGAATGATAATAAAAGATAAATGGTATGCAGGATTAACAGCAAACATAAATTTTAATAAAGCAGAAAGCCAAAGTGATTATGGAACAGATAGTTTTGATTTGAATATGTACATTGTAGGAGCTAAAACAGGATACAATTTTGATTTAAGTGAAAAATTTATATTAGAACCTAACTTAACTTTAATGTATGGAAATATAAATAATCAAGAATACGAAACGACACAAGGAGCAAAAATAGATAGCCAAAGTACTGCAAATATAATAGTTGAACCACAAGTAAAAGCAAAATTAAATTTAACAAACGGATGGCAGCCTTACGGCTTGTTAGGATATTTAATAAATGCAGGAGAAAAAGTAAAATTAGTGGCAGACAATATAACCTTTGATGATATGGGAATAAGCGGATATGTTGAATGTGGGTTAGGTGTAAACAAAACATTTAAAAACAGTCCTTGGAGTTGTTTTTTACAATTAACAGGTAAAAGTGGCGATATAAGCGGTTTTGATGGAAATATCGGAATAAAATACAGTTTCTTAAATAAAAAAGAGAAAGAAGATATTGAGTTAATAAAGTATTTAAAGAAAAAAGAAAAAGAAGAAATAAAAGAACAAAAGAAAATAGAATCTGAAAAATTGGCAATACAAAAGGCATTACAAGAAGAACAAAGAAGAATTGAGAAAGAAGCAACAGCAAGGTTGGAAGCTGAAGAAAAAGCAAGAATTGAAGAAGAAGAAAGATTAAAAAAAGAAGAGCAAGATAGACAGAAAGCTTTGGAACAAGAAAGAATAAAAGCAGAAAAAACAGAAAAAGAAAAACAAAAATTATTAGAAATAGAAAGAAAAATTCAAGAAAATTATAACTAGAAAGAAAAAAGGAGAAAAAGTATGATTAAAGTAAAAAGTATTTGTTGTTTTGTAGTATTAGCATTTGCAGTTTTTTTTATTAGTGGTTGTGCAACAACACAAACACCTGTTGTAAAAAAACCAAAAGCAGAGTATCAAAAGGATGTAGCGAAAATTTATGAACAAATAAAAGAAGGTGATTATGCTAAAGTTATTCCTTATACTTTAAGAGATTATGTAATTAAAGGTGTTATCTTTGTAGAATCTAAAGTAACAATAGATGTTAATGGTGAAAGAACAGGTTCTGAAATAACAAATTATATGTTAATGAAGGAGGCTCAAAAACTTGGGGCTAATGATATTATAAATGTAAGAATAGACGAAAGAGAAGAAAGTAAAGTTGTTGATAATTATGACAAAAATGCAAAATTCATAGATAGAGAATATAAAAAGAGAAGTTATGTTTATCAAGCAACAGCACTTGCAATAAAGTATACAAATGCAATTTACGGAGATAAAGCTACTTTAGAAAGTAAAAATTCAATTACAATAAATCCTGCAAAAATTGAGAATGAAGAATCTTCTATAAAGCAAGGTAAAAATATTAAACAACAATCTAAATTAAAAAAATAAATATAAAACAAAAAAAACGGGAAGATTTCTCTTCCCGTTTTTTACATTAAACTATTTAACCGTTAAACCTTTCAACTGTTCAACTAAAAAATGTTTCGCATTTTTTTATTTCTTTTCTTCTTCTTTCTTATCTTCCACTTTAGGTTTTTCTTCTGTTTTTGGAGTGTCACCTTTAGCAGCTTCATCTGCATAGTTCATTTGTAAATTTGAAATTGTATCTTCCAACAATTTTTCTTCGGTCTTTGTTAAGTTACCTTTTGTTTTATCTCTCAACATTAAAAGCATGTCAATTGTTACTTGAGCAGATTTTAAATCTCTGTTTATTTTTCCGTCTATTTGACTTGGTACTTTACCTAATTGTTGCCAACATGCGGAAGCAAACATAGATATTAAACTGAATAAATGTTGATTAAGTTCTTTTGGATCCATAAAGTTCTCCTTATTTAAAAAATTTGTCTACCGTAATTTGTATTCTCTTTAACACTTCTTCTTTTCCCATAACTTCCATCATGTGGAAAAGGCTCGGACCTTGTGTTCTTCCGGAAATTGCAACTCTTATCGGATGGAACACTTTACCGTTACTGAAACCTAACTCTACTGCCAAATCTCTTGCATATTTTTCAAGAGCTTCCGGTGAAAAGTCTTGTTGGTTAGGTAATCTTTTTAAACATTCGTCCAACACAACTTTAGAACTGTCTTTTTTAGTTTCCGATAACAAAACTTTTGATACTGCTTGTTCGTCAAAAGATAATTCTTTAAAGAAGAAATCTACCAATGCCGGAATATCTTTTAACAACTTTATTTTTTCATGTTCCAAAGAAATTGCTTTTTTTAGTAACTCTCTGTCCCAATCTTTTATTAAATCCTGTTGATTTGTATATTCTATCCAATCTATAAACAAATCATAAATTTCCTGGTCGGATTTACTTCTGATATATTCTCCGTTCATCCACAACAACTTTGAAGGATCAAATGTTGCGGGACTCGAATTACATCTGTCCAACGAAAAATTTTCTATTAAACTGTTACCGAAAAATAATTGTTGGCTGTCTTCCGTTGACCATCCCAAAAGTGCCAAATAGTTTATTAATGCATCTTGCAAATAACCTTCTTTTCTGTATTCGAGAACTGAAGTGTGTCCGTGTCTTTTTGAAAGTCTTGCACCATCGGAACCGAGTATCATGGACAAATGTGCAAATATAGGAGGTTCCCAACCTAAAGCTTTAAATATGTGAATTTGTCTCGGAGTATTTGAAATGTGGTCGTCGCCTCTTATTACATGAGACATTTCCATTAAGTGGTCGTCTATTACACAAGCAAAATTGTATGTAGGAACTCCGTTAGCTTTCATCAAAACAAAATCGTCGAGTAAAGCATTTTCAAAACTTACATGACCTCTTACAACATCGTCAAATTCTATTTTACCTTCTTTAGGCATTCTGAATCTTATAACTGCTGTTCTACCTTGCTTTTCGTATTCTTCCTGTTGCTCTTTTGTTAGGTTTGCACAATGTCCGTTATATTTAGGAGGTTGTTTTGCAAGTCTTGCTTGTTCTCTCATTTTTTCTACTTCTTCCGGTGTACAATAACATTTATATGCATAACCTTTTTCTAATAATATGTCGATATATTTTTGGTATATACCTTGCTCTTTTCTTTTCATTTGATAATAAGGAGCATATTGCGGTAACTCATTTCCGGGACCTTCGTCCCAGTTGAGTTTTAACCATTTCATTGCATTTATGATAATACCTGTTGAAGCTTCCGTAGATCTTGCTTCGTCGGTATCTTCTATTCTAAGTATAAATGTTCCTTTTTCTTTTTTTGCATAAAGATAATTGAATAATGCTGTTCTTACTCCGCCTATATGTAAATCGCCTGTAGGTGAAGGTGCAAATCTTACTCTAATACTCATGTTATTTCTCCTAAATTTTTCTCTTGTTCGTTACATTTTTATAATAAGTTAAAAAGCTTATGATAAAAATGTAAAATTAGGTTGTTGGTTTCTTTTTGTCGTTAAACTTATAATACTATAACCTCATAACACAATAACCTAAAAATTGCCTCTACAATTTTTACATTATACAAAATATTATTTAAATAGTTTAATTATATGTTAAAATATTGGTATGAAACTTTTTGGCATTTTAATGTGTCTAAACATTGTAAGGCAAGTTTATTAAAGGGGGAATAAAAATGAAAAGTATAAAAATTATAATAAGTTTGTTTTTAATGTTTACATTACCTATGGTAACTTTTGCAGCTCCGCCTGGAGGACACAGACCACCACCAAAACCTCATCATCATGATCATCATCACCATCATCATGATTATCATTATAGTAGCAGTGATGCAAGAAATGCCATATTTGTTTTGTTGGGACTATCGGCAATTACGGCGGTTGCTGTTGCGGCAAGCCAATCATCAAAAAAGAAGAAAGAAAAAGTTGTAGTTGTTGAAGAACATTATGAAAAAGTTTCACAAGATTTAACTCTTACACAAGATCAACAAGATAGAGTAAAAAAATTGTTTGATACCAACAGAGAAAAACTTACACCTATAAGAGATGAAAAAGCATTAAAAACAATTGCTTTGGAACAGGAAAAGGAAAAAGAAAATCCGGACCAAGCATTGGTAAATAAATTAGAAAATGAAATATCACAGCTATCAATGAGTATATTCAGAATAACTCAAGATACTAAAAAACAGTTACAAACAATACTTACACCTGCACAATATGAAGCAATGGAAGAGATGAAACTGTAACGTCAGAAGAATAGAAGATTGCAAGTAAAAAACGGGAAGAGAAATTTTCCTGTTTTTTACATTAAACTATTAAACTGTTCAACTATTCAACTTTTCAACTGTCGTTTTTTTCATGTATCTATACTTCTATGCATCCATACCTCAAAATTGTTTTAGCAATTTTTCTATAATGACACAATATTTTAATTTTAGACAAAAAAACAGCACGGCGAGGTTTACATTGAAAAGTAAATGAGCCGTGCTGTGACGTAGTATAAATTTAAAAGATAAACCTAAATTAATATATGATTTTGTTCAAAGGATATTCAATTATTCCTTCTGCACCTGCTCTCTTAAGTGCAGGAATAACTTTTTTAACAATACTTTCCTCAATTATAACTTCCAATGCTATCCAATTTCCGTCGCTTAAATTTGAAATTGTAGGCTTTCTTAATGCAGGTAATATTTTTTCAACTACAGGTAATTTTTTGAAAGGTATGTTCATTTTTAAACCAACCATGCCTTCTGCATTTAATGCACCTTGTAAAAGAATTGAAAGATTTTCTATCTTTTCTCTTTTCCAAGAATCTTTCCATGCTGCATTGTTTGCAATAAGTCTTGTTGTAGAAGTTAAAATTTCTTCAACGATTCTTAAGTGATTTGCTCTTAAAGAAGAACCTGTTTCTGTAAGTTCAACGATAGCATCTACAAGTTTACCTGCTTTAGCTTCCGTTGCGCCCCATGAAAATTCTATTTTTGCTTTAACTTTATTTTTAGCAAAATATTTTTTTGTGTAATTTAAAAGTTCTGTTGCTATTCTTTTACCTTGCAAATCTTTAATGCTTTTTATTTTTGATGCTTCAGGAACTGCTAATACCCATCTTACAGGTCTAAAACCTGATTTTGCATATCTTAACTCACAAACTTCTTTAACTTTTGCTCCGGTTTCACATATCCAATCAAAACCTGTAAGACCTGCATCAAATACACCGTCTTGAACATATTTTGCCATTTCTTGTGAACGAACAAGCATTACTTCTATTTCTTCGTCACTGCATGTAGGAAAATATGATCTTGAAGAAACATTTATTCTTATACCGGCTTTTTTAAATAATTCAATTGTTGACTCTTGTAAACTTCCCTTTGGGAAACCTAATCTTAATTTTTTCACTGTTTTTTCTCCTTTGTCAATAAAATATAATCTTGAGAATGTTCTAATTTTTTATCAAATACAACTTTTGGCACATATTTACCGAATGCAGGTAAATATTCTTTAGATAAGTTCGAAATATATGATGTTGTACCATCTTCAATTTTTTCTATGGAAGTATTAAATGTCGGTATTACGAAATTTGCGGATAATACAAACCATATAAAAAGGCCTAAACATGCACCTGCCAACTTATCAAATATAGATAGATAAAGGAACTTAACTATCTTAAAAATAAAAATTCCTATTAAAAATATTATAAGTGCTACTGCCGCAAAAACGAAATAATAGTTTATTCCGAATTGATACGGATAGTTTTCTGCCAATATTATTGCAAAAAAACCGGCAGCAACCGCAAAAAAACTTTTGATTATACCGGCATAATAACCTATGTACAACAGAAAAGCCAAAAGTATAAATAAAATGATATTAATTACAATGTTTAACATACTTTATGTATTATTATACCACTTGCAAGTTTTGGGAAAAAGTAAGTAGATTTTTGTGGCATATTTTCATTTTTTAATGCAATTTCTTTTATTGATTCTACCGGTGTTGCCGGAACTAAAATTGCAATTTTTTTAGTTTTCTTTGCAAGAGCTATTGCCTCTTTTTCATCTTTAACATAAATATATTTGTCTGCCGTAACTTGTTCTTTAGGTATCAGTATATTATGTAATATACTAACTCCCAAGTTTCTAAAAGCAGAACAATTTTTAGGCATAGCTTTTTTCAATAAAGCTTCATTTTTTATAACTAAAGTTCTGTATTTGCCGTCTTTAAATAACAAAATGGGTTGAACTTTTGCCTTTTGCAATTTGTTGAAATCCTTTTGAGGTAAAACATTAAAATATTTTTCAATGTTTTGTTCCAAATTTTTAGGAGCTTCAATAACTCTATGTGTAGGCCATATTGAAATTCCTGAATCTTCCATAGGACACAAATATGCAAGAACATAACCGTATTCATTTTTATCGGAAAACTTTTTGTCTTTACCTTTTATATATTGTAAATAGTTCCAAGAAGTTTCATATCTGTGGTGACCGTCAGCAATAAAAGTTTTTTTGTTTTTTAAAGTTTTTTCTACTTCTTTTATAGTTTTTTCATCGTCTATAACCCATAACTTATGAGCAGTTTTTTCTTTGTCTGTTGCAACCGAAGCAGGTTTTTTCTTTGAAATAGCCTTACATAAATTTACCATTTTTTTATTATCGTCATTGAACAATAAGAAAATAGGACTTAAATTTGCTTTAACTGCTTTCAATAAACTTAATCTATCTGCTTTAGGTTTTGAAAGTGTTTTTTCATGAGCTTTTACTGCTCCGCCATGAGGATTTTCTATTTTTAGTGCTGCAAAAAAACCTCTTCTTACCATTTTTTTGCCATGGTCTACAAATGCTTGTTCATAAAAATAAAGAGCCGGTTTTGTATCTTGCAACAAAACATTTTTTGCTAACCATTCTTTGAACAAGACATTTGCTTGAGCATACTTATTCCTTTTACCTTTGGGATCCGATAGTTCTAATTGAACCATATTATATTTAGATTTTGCTTTCAATTTTTTCTTTTCTTCTGCACTTATTACATCATAAGGAGGGCAAATTTCGTTAGTTATATTTGATTTTGAATACCTAACACCGTTAAATGCTTTTATTATGGCCATTTTTATTACTCCTATTTTTAAAATATTATTGATTTTACAAATATTTTATTATATTGTCAAAAAAAAGTATAAATTGTGAAAAAATAGTAAAAAAAATTTTTTTTATTGCAGATATTTTGTTCAAGTGCTATACTTAAAATGCATGAAAAGCGTTTTAAAGTGCATATTATCTTTTTTTGTTTTATTTTCTATGGTAGATTTATCTGCAATAAATCTATTAAGAAATTTTCATTTTACAATGAATACCGAAGTATCAATGACAGAAGTAGTAAAAGTTCAATATGATTTGTTAAAACAAACAAAAAATGTAGTTGCGACCGTATGTAATAACATAGCAAAAGATGTTAAAAGTTTATTGGCACCTGTTCAATCAAATAAAATGTTTGTTGATGTGGATAAAACGGATAGAAAGATATGTGTGGATAATTGTTTTAATTATGTTAGGTTAGTGTTACCGACATTTATTTCAAGTGTAAGTTATATTTTGAGAGATACTAAAGTACCGTTGTTTTTCTTTCTGTTTGTATTTATATTTATATTACGATATTTGGGGCTATTGTTTACATTTGGTGGGATAGCTATCTCTAAACAGTACAAAAAGGCATATAGCATGTAATAATGCTATATGCTTTTTTTATTGTAAGGAAAGAAATTATGATAAAAAATTTTTTAAAGAAAAAATTTAACTCGATAAAAATCTGTGCTGTTTTTACTACAGTATGTTTTATGGTATCTACATTGGGTGCAAACTTATATGCAATTCCTATGGCAGAAGATTCAAATCAAAAGTACGAAGATGTATTTAATAAAGCAAGCAGTATCAGCAACGAATACGGGAAAATAACATCCAGTAAAGATGCACAAAGTGACATAACCGTAATAAATATACAAGATTTGCATTGCCATCCTCAAACACAAAGAAATATCTCAAAAATAATAGGCCAAATTGCAGATAAATATAATTTAACAAAGATTTTTGTGGAAGGTGGATATGGTGATATAGATGTAAGTTGGTTAAATTCAATAAAAGATGAAAATGTAAGAAAACAGGTTATTGAACAATTAGTTGAAGACGGTATGTTAACCGGAAGTGAATATTATAAATTAACAAGTAATAACGAATCTGTAGAATTGAAAGGTATAGATGAAAAACAACTACATCAAGATAACATAAAAAGATTATCTTTGATAATAGAAAACCAGGATAAATATAAAGAATTAAGTAAAAAAATAAATAAAGAAATAAGCTTTTTGGAACAGAGATATGTTAATATCAGAAATAAAAGATTCAATAGTAGTATAGAAGATTATTTATCAAATAAAATAGATAGTAAAAGATTTTATAGGCAATTGATAAAATATGTTAAAGATATAAACGACAACCCCGATAATTACAATAATATGACGGCAATAAGATTGGAAGATTATCCGAACATATCTAAATTTATGACACTTAGAAAAGTGTCTAAAAATATTAATGTAAGAGATGTTACACAACAATTACAAATAGTAATAAATGAATTGAAAAACAAATTACCTTATAATACATATACAAGATTGTTAAAAGAAACGGAAAATTTTAGTGATAGTCAAAAAGTTGTAGAGTTGGTAACTTTATTGTGTGATAAAGAAGGAATAGATTTAGATTATAGATATAAATCTTTAGGTGAATTTTTAAAAAGTAATGAAATAAACAGAGAATTAAATACCGTAGAATTAGTTTATGAAGAAAGACAATTGATAACAGAAATAAGGAAAGCTCTTTCTTATAACAATGAAGAATATGAAATAACTTTTATATCTGATTTTAGCAGATATTTTCAGGATTATTTGGAATACAAATTAACAGATGCCGACTGGAAATATTTTGAAAGTGGATATAAACAGTTCAGACAGTTATATGGTAAATATGCAACTGTAGATAGAATAGAAGAAATAGAACCTGATATTGCGGAGCTAAACAAATATTATGAAATTAACGATATCAGAAATGAAATATTTGTAAATAACCTTTTACAAGATGAACAGCCTACTGTTTTAAAACAAGCCAAGTTAAGACAAGATGAAGAAATATTAAAAAATTCAAAGGAAGTAATAGTTGCGGTAACCGGAGGTTTTCATAGCCAAGCTTTAGGAGATATTTTACAAGCAAAAGAAGTAAACACAATTGTAATAACACCGTCGATATTTGAAGGAATAGAAAAAGCAACAAAACAATATAAAGGCATAATAAAAGAACAAAGTAAAGAATTCCAACATCAAGCATTAGCTTATAGAATTTTGTCCAATTTGGAAAATTCAGAACAAAAAGTAATTATATATGGTGTACTAAAACGTCTATTAGGTAATAATCTAAAACAAATGCAAGAAGCGTTGGAAAAAGATGTAGATTTGGATACTTTGGAAAAAGAACTTCAAAATCTGGGCTCGTTAAGTGAGCAAGATCAGATAATGGCAGATAAAGCTTCCACATATTTAAAAACCGCTATAGATTTTACTATGGATTTGTTACCAAAAGAAGGCGGTAAAACAATCTTTGTACCAAACGTTAATGAAATAATATTAAAAGTATCAAAAGGTTTAGTTAATGCAGGAATATTTTTAAGTGATGGTCCTATTTTTAGTGTAGAACAACATGGATTACCGGATTTAAAAGGCGTTTCCGCAGAATATTATTCAAGAATGCATTATGAAATTCAAAATGCTTTATTTGGTTTTGAAGATAGTAGCTTGTCTGATGAAGATAAGGCAATAAAGTATAGAAAAAAGAAAAATAGAATTGTAACTAGAGAATATATCCCACAACCGAATGCAACAAAAGAACAAATTTTAATGAAGTTGGTTAAAAATAATGAATACTATTACATAAAACTTTCAGATATTGTAACAAAATACAATTTAGATGTTGAAAAAGATATCAATTTATTAAATTTGTTGGCTAATAATCTTTATCTTGGTGATGCTATCGTAGATAGAATTATTTATGCAGTTAAAAAGTATAATATTGATACCGACTTTAAATATGAGATATTAGTCAACTATGTTACATATTTTGAGGATGATAATTCAGTAGATCTTTTATTTTCTTTGGATGATAAAAATTTAGAATTGATATTTAATGTTTATACGTATGAAGATATAACAGAATTAGAAGTATTGTTAAGTTTTAGTAATTTGAATGAGAAACTTAATAAATTTAGAGAGTTTTATATTGATAATTTGGGATTAGATGTAAGATTATTGGATTTAAATCTTTTTACAATATTTGTAGAACAAGTTTATAAAATACAAAATCTTTCAGAAGAAGCATTGAGAGAACTTATATCACTTGATTATTATGCTATAAGTTATATTTTAAGAAATGTTTCAGATTCTTATACCATAGAAAAAATATTTGAATATGCACACAAATTTAATTTATCATCCAAAACTTTAAAAACTGGCGGAATAAATGAAAATTTCAAGGATATAAGATATAAAGCTATTATTAAATACATATCTTTAGACAGTGAAGAATTATTTAAGAAATTATTTAATCTTAACAAAAAAAACTTACAAGTTGTTGTTGATAGTATATCAGATGCGGATTTTTTAAGAGATTATTTACTAAACGATAATAAGTACTGTGGAGATAAGACATATTCTGAAATATATAATGAATTATTGAGAAACATTAGTTCGTTAAATTTTAGAAAAATTGCCGTTGATAATAATTATTTATCTTTAAAACTTTTAGTTGATGAAAATTTTAATAATATGGTGTCACAAAAAATATCAAAAACCGGTGACATTATTTCAAAATATTTTATTGCGATATTTGTGTCGAGATTTATATATGATAGTTTGAATAACGAAGTTTTTGATTATGATATTAATTCGGAAGAATTTAAATCACTACTACAAAAGATTTTGAACATATATTCTGCATTATTGAACGAAATGGGTAAAATATCTGTTTTTAGCAAGCATACAAAGATATATGCTCTTTGCAACAATGAAGTATTGAATAATGGGAACAGAAGATTTGACACTAAAATTTTTGAAGAAATTCTTAGTAATTTTCAGGAAACTCCGGATATTACAAATTTTGATAGATCGGAAAATGAAAATGCAAGTGATAATTGGTTAGACTCTTTTAGAAAATTTGGGTTATATTCTGATGATTTCAAAAATGAAAAAGGTTATTTCGTATTTATGGGGCATGGCGGGAAAGAACATTTACAAACGGTTTCTCCAAGGTATAATAAAATATTTAAGGGGGAAATTATAAAAGCAGATGTGACAAGTGAGTCCGAGTTTATTACGACAGAACAGTTAGCTGATGCTTTATTTGATTTGGCGATAAGACAAGAAAACAAAATTGATTTAAGAAATATAACAATAGATTTAAGTTCGTGTCATTCATATACTTTTGCGAGAAAAGTTTATTCTTTATTAGATCAAAGATATAGCGAATACAAAAAAATAAATGAAGGTTTTGTCGGAACATTTCCTACGATAATAACGGCAACCGGATTAGAAACGGAATTAACATATACAATCTTTTCTCAAAATATTAACAATTTCCATGATGCGGTTATAAGTACTTTAAGAAACGGTAAAATAGAAGAGTATACTCTTGGTATGCTTGCAGAAGACGAACATCGGATACATGAATCAAATATCACAATGTTCGTATCTTATAACAATTCTGATATCAGAGAAACGATAGATTCTGTAAGAAAAGATATAAGAGAGTTTTTTGCAAATGAACAAAATAAAAAGGAACAAGAAAGCAATGTTAAAGAAAATGCATTGAAAGGGCTTTCTACTTTATCTGAAGATGTTGTGGAAGGCTCGATATTAAGGCCATTTGGTATTAAATTGGCAGATAAAGCGCATATTTGGGAAGAAATTGTATTTAGATATTTGCCGACGGTATCAATTTTACTAGGTTTTGTTAATCCTTTTATTGGATTAGCTATACAAGCCCTATTTATATTGGCTCATCCTATTACAAAATGGATAGCGGCAAAAATAAACGGGAATAAAGTCGGTATTAAAGACTTGTTAAAGCAAGTTGGTAAAGATATAAAAAATTTAAGTTTGCCTACTTTAGCATTGATGTTACCTTATGTTGGTTCTTTCTTTGCGGTGGCAAACCCTATATTGGAACTTATAATTTCTCCGGCAATATTTATGTTTTCTGATGTGATAGTAAAATGGATAACAAAAAAAGATTCCGGTAGAAAAATAACTGTAGACAGAACAACAGCTGCAGTAGCAATTATATCTTCACTAATATCATTTGTATTAGCAACATCAATTCCTGTAATATCTCCAATAATAAATCCTATAGTAATAACAAGTACAATTAAAGCCGGATATTTACATTATACATACAATAATAGACAAAGAGATTCGGATAAATTATTAAAAATAATAGATAATAAAGAAAAAACAAGAAACTATCTTGCAGATATAAAATTAGATGACAATATAAAAAACAAAATACAAAGATTGTGTAATAAAAATGATATTGATTTATCTGAGAATAAATTACTTCAAGAAATACTTTTTACCCATCAGTTATGCTTTTTAGATGAACAATTATTAGAGCCTTTATTTCAAATTAAGATTGATGGCAAAAATTCAGAATTAAAAGAGAAAGTATTAAGAAAATATTTGGATGCGAGCGGTACCTATTATATATCTGATAGGGACGAACTTTCTTTGTTGAGAGATTTAATTAACGATGATAATAATGAATTAATTTTGAATTATTTATTAAATCATTCAATAAAAGATTTTGTGATATACTTTTTGATATATAAAGAAGATGCTAATAATATAGAAGATTTTTTAAATAAAATAAAAGAAATAATATCTTTAACAGAAGGCAAGGTTTCAGAAGAAAACTTATGTTTAGTTGCAATAAACTATGATACTTATGTAAATAATATTAATAAATTTATAGATAAAAACGATAAGAATTATAATTTAAAGTGTGCTATTTTAGCTAAATATATTGAAGTTGATTTTAGTTCTCAATCCAACATAGATACAATAGAATGGTTGTTTGCAACCAATCACAATGGGTTTTTAACATATATTTTACATGGTTTAGATTTTGATTCTATAATGTTGGAAGATTTCTTTGTTGATGATAATGGTAACAGCATATATGAAAATAAAGACTTTGATATATTGAATAAATATTTACCAGAAATAGAATCTCTTCTAATTTCAAATCCTGATTCAGGTGTAAAATTTGAGATGCTAATTAGTATTTTGGATTATGGTACACAAATAAATGGCATTAAAGAAAAAGATTTTAGTTTATTATTTTTTATATATCTTAAAAATAGCGACTTTCCTTTTTCACAAATAATGAAAGGAACAAAAGATACAAAAGGATTAACCAAATACATAGAGTTGATTGAAGAATATGATTTAGGTTTTGAGAGAGGACAAAAAGTTGAAGATGGCGAAAAAGTTTGGGTAGATTACAGATGGAAAATTGCATTGGACTTTTTGAATATCGAAAAAAATATTAAAGGTAAACTTTTTCAAGCATTATTGGGAAAAAATAAATATTTGTTTGCAAGAGACATAGAAGAAAATCAAAAAGAAGCAAGAAAAGTAGAAGAAAGATACAAGCAAAAATACAGATTGTTTGAAGAATTTCCTAAAGACAGTACATTCTTTAAAGATTATTTATTTAATGAAAAATATCAAGATGTTTATCCTCAATTAATTGATTCTTTAATAAGTTTTGATTTTAGAGGAATAGCATCAGAGAACGATTTCTTAGCATTAAAACTTTTAGTTAATAAAGATTTTAATGAAATGTTGGATAATTCCGGTTTAGAAAATATTTCGAAGAATGAAGATGGTAATGTAAATATTATTGCAAGATATTATTCTGCAATAGCTGTTTCTAGGTTTATATATGATAGTGTCGGTGGAGAAATTTCAAAATATGATCTTTCAGATGAATATTTTATAGACATATTGAAAGATGTAACAAGTACATATATTGAAATCATGAAAGAAATGTTAAATGTTACTTTAATAGATAAACACACAAAAATATATGCACTATGTAATAGTGAAATGTCAAATAATAGTCCCAGATTTAATACCGATGCACTCAAAGAAATATTAGATTATATGGGTTTTCCTGAAATTTTATCTGATGAAAATGTATATAAAAGAGCAGATGACGATAAAAGAACCAACGGTAAAACCGCAAAAAGAATGTGGTTGGATGCAATAGCAAATTTTAAGATGGATTCTGCACAAACAAAGGGATATTTCTTGTTTAGAGGACATGGCGAAAATGAAGGTTTAGAAGTTTACTCACCTAAAAGAAATAACGGTAACGTTAAAGATGCTAAATTTGAAGAAGTTTCCGTTGATGAATTGGTAGAATCTCTCGCTAAATTAGCAAAGAGAGTAGATTTGAGTAATATAACAATAGATTTAAGTTGTTGTCATTCTTATTTCTTTGCAAGAAAAGTATACAAATTATTGGAACAAAAAGGTATAACTTCTTATCCAACAATAATAACAGCAGCAGGTCTTGAAACAAAATTTGGTGTAACTGATATAACAAGTGAAGAAAATACAGGTAATTTACATAAGGGAATCAAAGAAGTTTTAGGAACATTTCAAAAAGGAACGGTAAACTCTTTGTCTCTTGGTATGTTAGGTGTATCTGAATATTTATTTAGAAAATCAAATATTACGATGTTTAGTTCTTCTTTTAATGGTGAAATGTCAAATAAAATTCAATCAATGAAAAAGAAAGCAGGAGATTCGTTATCAAAATATTCGAAGGAAAAACAGTATGAGACAGAAGAACAGAAAATACAGAAAAAGGATAATATCGTAACAAAGTTAGGTATAGAAACATTACCGATAAAAGTTGTTGAAGCATCAATCTTTTCAAAATTTAAAGATAGAAGCAAAATTTTTGAAACTTTAGATGCTACAGCTCATATATGGGAAGAAATACCATATAGACTTTTACCGACACTTTTGATTATAGGTCTACAATCTGTTTTATTGCCTGTGTTTGGAACTATGACTTGGCTTTTTGTAATACCTGCTGCTTTTGGTATTTTTTATATGTTCCAAAAGCATTTTATAAGATCACATATAATAACCGATTGGTTGAATACGAAAAAACAACCAAACGAAATTACAAGTTGGAAAGAGTTAATGAGCTTTTTATATGGAAGGTTTAAAATTTATGCATTTAATATATTTCCAACTAAAGGATATGCTGAAGAGTTCAAAAATATTTACGAAACTGATGATGATGCCGTTGCTCATAAAAAGGGATTAACTTTACCCACTATATTTATAAGTTTGCCATACTTAATTATGTTAAGTTTCATGATAATATCTTCAGTAATGCCATCAACTCAACTTGTTTTAATTGTAACTGTTGCGGCAAGTTTAATACATTACATAAACAATAAATTTGTGTCTAAAGGTGTTAATATTCCTTTTTTACAAGAGAGACAAAAAGAGAAAAATTTCCGTCACATAAAAGGAAGATTAGAATATGTTCGCCTTATAATGGAGTATCCTGAAATAAAAAACACTTTATCGGTAAGTTCCGAAGGACCAAAAGCGGAAAAATATGGAATGGACGGTATAAATGGAAGAAGATTTTTATATTCTCAACAATTTTTGAATGTAAAAGGAAGATTATTGAAAAAAGTAGAAGATAGAATGACAACAATAAAAAATGATATACAAAAATTAGGACAAAAAAGTAAAAATAGAGAAAAATTAGAAAATTTAAGTGAGGAGTTAAAAAAATATTTAAGAATACGAAATGAATTGGATGGGATGAGCGAATCAAAATTTTTGGAGATAGTAGATAATATATACAAATTTTTATCAATATTTGAAGAAGTAGATGATATTATTTCTTTAATAGAGGAATATAAGAAAAATTATGAAGGGACAAAAGAAGCTAAAACACTTGAAAGGGATTTTGCTCATTTTGTGAGCAACGTTTTAGCTAAAAAATTAATATCTTCTGTATACGATAGAAAAAACGTGACAAGAGATCATGTAACTAGGGCATTATATTTAGCAAATACTCTTGGTGAATATATGCAAGTTGGCAGTAGTTTAAAATTTAAATATGAATTAATGCTTTCGGCATTATTTCACGATATAGGTAAAAATTTAATACCATATTCAATTCTTAATTCACAAAACAGTTTGGATGAACTTGAAAAAGATATAATGGATTTTCATTCTGTTTTCGGATACATGATACTAAAAAGTTCAATATTACATAGATTGGCATATTGTGCAGGAGAACATCACAATGCAAAAAAATCAAAAAGAGGTTATGGTTATAAGACAAAAATAGAACAGATAAACGAAACTCCTTTTGGTTTCGAATATGGTGAACAAGAAAGTAAAATTTTGGAAATAATTGCGCTTGCAGATGTTTATGAAGCTGTAAGTCCAAAGTTGTCTATTAATTCAGAAAGAAATTATCAGATGCCAAGAAAAGTACAATTTATAAAAGATATTTTGGAAGAATCTAAATATTATTGGACTGCTACAGAAAGTCAAAGTATTATCAGACTTATGGATGAAATAAATATGATAGATACAGAAAAAGATGAAGCATCAAAACAAGAAATGGAAAGAATTTTTGTAGAGGAAGTTTTGTATGAATACAGTAATGATCCTGTATTGAAATATATTAGGGGAAAAAACAATGAAAAGATAAGGGAGAGAGCATTTGAAATAATATTTACCAGAACACCGGAATTTATTTTTGATGCTTTTAGTGAAACAGAAAAAGAATTTATAGATGAGTTTCTACTTAATACAGAAGTTGTGAAAGATATATGTTTGGATTTAGCAGATAAATCAAAACTTGAATTTGACGATGATGTTTTAAAAGCATTTTTAGAACTCTATTTTACCGATAAAGACATTGAAATAAATAATAAGATAATTGATGAAATGGGATACCAAAAAAAAGAAAGTCTCATAAATGTGTTGATGAGAAGAATTCTTCTTAGATTTGATAGGGATGGTGTAGAAATTACACAAAGATTGAGAGGGAAAGCGGGCGAAAGGTTTTCCAAATATAAACCTGTGAGAGCTTCAATCTTTGGAGATTTTACAGGAACTGATAATCAAACAGAAGAAACAAAACAAAGTCAAAACAATATTGTTGATTTTATAAAAGGTATATTTAAACCTAAGGCTAAAAATGATAATGTTCAGCAAGAACTAAGACCTTTAGCAAAGTTAAATTTAGATTTTGAAAATATAAATAAATATTATGATATTGGAAAAGATAAAATAGAACAAAATTTTATTGTTAATATTGGAGATAATACTTATTTTATAACATTAAATATAGTTTCTGATACAGATATTTATTTTACTTTAGATTATAAAGACGGTTCCTTGGATGCAAAAGATGTGGGTAAAGTAACAGAGTACTTAGGAATAGATTTTAAAGTTAGTGATGATAAGAAATCTCTATATCTTGTAAAAACAGACAATTTTAATGAATCTACAAAAATATATCCATTGAACGGACATCTTGATATTTCTTTTCAAGATATGTATGAACCTGTTTCAATTGAATTTGAAAAAAACATTGATTTTTCAGATAGCGAAATAAGTGCTATTGAAAAGGATACAGGAACTACAACATCAACTGATATTTACCTTGATGATTACCTCGATAATCCATCTGAATTACAAGCTAAAATAAAACAAGCTTCAGAAAATAATGAGCTTATAGTAATACACTTTTTTAGAAATAATAATTATCAAACAAATCTTACATATGAACAAATTCTTAGTAAATATGCACAAGTTAGCAAATTGATTTATTTATTTTCTTTCTATGGGCAAGACAGTGAATTTCTTATTTCAGAAATATTGAAAAATGCTTTTGTTCACGGAAATTTCTGTAAATTTGAAGAACCGATAGCTTTCTATATAAAAGTCAATAATGATGGGACTAAAATAAATAAATTAGCTGTTTACAATAAAAAAAGAGAACAAAAAGAAAATATGCAGTTAAAAACTCTTGCAGCCAAGCAAGAGCTTACAGGACAACATTTTGGCATAAAGAGAATGAAGGAAAATGAAAATTATGATTTCGTTTCCGGAGAGGTAAGATTAGATGAAAAAGATTTTTATAAAGCATCGGCAGAATTTTCTGTTTTAGAAGAGGAAGTTCAAACAGATTTTGAAAAATATTTTAAAGATAAAAAGGTTCTTATTCAAAGATTTAAAACTGAAGAAGGAGTAAGAAGAGTAAAAGGTTTTGAAATATTAAATTTTGATAAAAACTCAATAAAGAAAATTGTTGGAAGATTTGAAGTCCCTGTATTTGAAAGAAACTATGATTTGTTAGGAATAATAGTTGAAAAAGATTCTGATGGTAATATTGTAAGTGTAAAAGCAAAAGAAGGTTACGAATTTAGTAGTTTGTTAATTGACGGAGAACCTGTCGGTGATGAAAAAAACAATTTGAATTTTTCTCTCGGACAAATAAGTGCCATGCTGAAAGATGTGAAAATATTAGATTATGATGCTCCTGATATAAAAGAAGATGAAATGGATAAATATGTTGCTCATATTTATTTAGATGACAGTAAAGAAGAACTTGAGAAAGCTATGGAAGAGGCAATAAAAAATAATAAGTTAATGGTTATACATGTATTTAGAAAAGGTTTTAGTACAGAAAGTTTAACTTTGGGGCAAATTCGAGATAAATATGCGCAGGCATATTCTTTACTTCAAAGCGATAAACTAAAGAATCTTCCTATCCTTTCCGAAATGATACAGCTTGAAAAAGATGTTGAGGTAGCCTCATATATAAATTGTGATTTTTTCTTAAAAGAGTTATTAAAAAATCATTTTGGACACGGTAATTTGGGATTGTTTGAATATCCGATTGCTTGTTATATTTCGGCTGATGGTTCTAAAATGGTTACATACGATTCTTCTTTGGATTTAGGTGTTGGTGAATACAGATCTCCGTTCTTGTCTGAAGAATTTAAAAATAGAGGAATAACAAGAGGTATTCTTGAAGAGTTAATGAACGTAACTCTTATTCATGGAGATGGTAAGGGTAGGAAAATGATGGCGGAAAGCAAAACAAGGAATTTTGAAGATTCTCGTAATGTTAATGATTCAAAAATAAGCGGATATAGATTTTTTAAAGCAATGGTTACACTTAAGTTGGAAACAGAAGAACAAATAGAGGCGGCAAAACAATATAAAAAAGAACAAGATGCTAAAGCTAGGACTTCAATGTCGTTAGGAACATCTGCCAGTACAGAGGATGAAAATTTATATAGTTTTGGAACAAGTTCTTCCAAAACTTTAAGCAGTGTTTCTAAAGCGACTGAAGAAGATTGGGCAGATTTTTGGGGGGATAGTATTCTTCCTGAAAATATTGTTATGGTAAATAAATTGTTGCAGTTTGGTAAGAGTGCATTAAAAGTTGCAACATGGGTAGCATTGCAGGAAGCAGATTTCAGTTTGAGTATGGAACAAGATGAAAACGGTGAATATGTTTTTGTAAATGCACACGGAGACAATACAAAAGGAGCAATAGAGTTAGAGAATTTTATTGAACATTGGCGCAATAAAACAAGATGGTTAAATAAAGTGGCGCCAAGAATAGCAAAAACAATAGTAAAGCAAGCAAGTATAGTAAAGCATATATCGATCGATTACAGATTCATTAAGGCAAGCGGGATAAGAGAAGCTATAAAATTGTTTGGAGAAAGAGCAAAGATAAACGAAGACGGACAAATAGAAGTAACAATAGTTGATGGTATAGAACAGTTACAAGATAGTTTTACATTAATAAATACGGGATTAAAGATAGAAGGATCAAGCATATATAGGGTAAAAGATAGTAATTTGTTGATATATGGAGCAAAAGGGCAACAATCGATAAAAGTAGCAAAGACATTGGACGGTTCAGATATATTAAATAAAGATATAATGGAGATGATAAAATCTTTAGGGCAACAGGTAGATGAAATACAAACACAGGGAATAATAAGGAAAGAAGGAGAAGGGCTAAGTATAAGTGAAGATATATTAGAGATAGGGGAGCTGGAACTACAAGGAAAGACGACGCAACAAATAAGCCAATTTATAGCATCCGGTTTGGAAGTAAAAAGAGCAATCGGAATAATGTACGGACAAAAAACGATAATAGATTTAAAGGCAGTAACAGATATAGAGAAATTAAGAGCGACAGTATACAACGGAAGAGCAAGGAAAGTAATAAGTAAGAGACAGTATGATAATTTGAATTTAAGTAAAGAGGATATGGAAAAGCTAAAAGAAGCAGGTATAGAGATATATATAGATAATGGAGAAGAAGTTTTGATAGAAAAAGAAATAGAAGGATATAAAAGAAACGGGGTAGCAGGGCAAGTAATAAGGGATGAAAAAGGAGTAAGGATAAGAGATTATAAAGTAGAAGGAGAAATAGAGATAAAAGAGATATTGGAAGTAAAGGATATAGAGAGAGAAATAATAACATCGGAAAAGCCGGTAATGATAGGAATAAATATATTAACGGAACATTTTAAGCAAGGCAATATAACAAACATACAAAGAGAGTTTGGAGCATTGTTAGGTAAGATAAAGATGACATTTAATATAGGAGAATTAAACAGGAATGATATAGAAAGTATGGGATACAATATAAGTTTTGAAAGGATACCGCAATTAAGTAAAGAAGAAATAGGAAGGTTATTTGATAACGGAGAAATAGCAGATAAAGAAAGGATAATAGAAGTAATCGGAGCAGATACGGAATTTGGGATAGTATTAAGAACAATAAAGAACAAAGAAACGGAAGAAAGGTTTAGACAGATAATAGTAGAAAGGATATTGGCAAAGGAAAAGTTGGTAGAAAGAGGGAATGTATTGGAAGGTACGGAATTAAGAGAAAAGAATATGGAGAAAGTATTAGGGCAAATGTTAAAGAGACAGATAGAACAGAGGTATGTAGAAAAAGAAGCAAAGATGGAAGGAATAACGAAAACAAATGCGGCAGAAGAGTTAATGAAAGCGATAGAGCGATTAAAAGAGCTGGATAAGGAAGGAAATAAAGAAGATACGGCAGAACAGGCAGAATTAGTAAATAATATAATAGAAATAATCTTATATGATGGAGAAAGGATAAAGAAAGAACAAATGCAACAACAGGCAGATACCGGAAACATGGCAAAAAGTTACAGATCCATGTTGGCAGCTGCATAAAAATTCTTTATTTTTTACTAAAATTTAACCCGAAATTTAAATTAATTTTCTGCTTGACTATTCAATATCAATTTTATATACTTTTTTGACGATAAAAATATAAAAAGTGGTTATTATATTTTTGTTTTAATTTTATAGATTGTTAATAAGTTATCCACAATGTGGATAACTTTGGGGATAAAATGGAAGTTTCTATTATAGATGCATGGAAAAAAGTTGTGGATAACTTAACATTATCCGTAGGGCAGGGCGCAGTAAATTTGTGGTTTACGGGTGTAAAACCGGTTTCTTTAAATGAAAGTGTTTTCTTAATTTCCGTACCTACAAAGTTTTATTCCGATTGGATAGAAAAAAATCAACAATTTAATA
>JAFXOB010000134.1 GCA_017529005.1 Elusimicrobiota bacterium | reverse complement strand
TGTAGCTATGCAATATCCTAACAGAAGTATAAACTCACTAAAAAAAATGTTGCAAAAGAATTTACACTACAACGAAATAATATTTATTGACAATGAAAAAATTTTCAAAATTCCTTTGCTACAAGGTAAAGATTTTCATAACTTTTTCACAGACCAATTTGCCGGAGATTTTGGCCATTGCACGGAACTTGGCAACACATTAATTGCTAAAAATGTAGCAAAAACTATTTTGAAACTATATAATTAAACAATTATGAAAATATTAAAATTTTTTTCATTAACAATTATCGGAATATTATTAAGTTTACTTATATTGGAAATTAGCTTACAAATAACCGGTTTTACTCTAACTACAATAAAAAAATTTAGAAATAAAATAATAAATGATCCTAACACTATAACAATATTATGTTTAGGAGAATCAACTACAGACGGACAATGGCCTCCAATACTACAAAAAATATTGGACGAAAAATCAAAAAATAAAAAATTTAATGTTATTGATGAAGGGCATGCCGGAAAAAACACGGAATATTTATTTTATGAAATAATTGAAAAGAAATTACTGAAATATAGTCCGGATATAATAATATCTATGATAGGTGCTAATGATGATTTATCCGATAAACCTTATATTATGCAAAATGAGCATTGGTACTATAAACTAAGACTTTACAGATTAATTATATTAATAAAAGATCATATCGAAAATAAATTAAAATACACTGAACTTAATAAAGCATTAAAGGATATAAATGTTCCGGAAAAAGTTACAGAAAAAATAAAAGAAATATCACACAATACCGATGAAACTAAAAACAGTGAAAATTTATATTTAATAAAAACTATTATAAATGACTATCCTGATATGGGGTGGTATGACAAAATGATACCGGCATTGGTAAATCCGTACTTTACTGAAATTATTTTAAAAAAACAAAATAAATATGTATTTAAATTAGATGATTTTTTGAAGTATTATAAATTGAATATAAAAAATTTAGCACTATCAAAAATATATATTTATTTTGCAAAAAAATTTTTTGAACAAAAAGATATAGATAATGCCGTAAGATGTGCTAAAACTGCTTTAATATACGATGATAAATCAATAATGCATTTGCAAAACATACTAAATTTTGACAACGAAGAAATAAACATTGATGACTTAGATGAACAAATATTAAATCAAGGATACTGTATAACTCCCAAAATATATAAAAATATTATTTCCTACTGTCATAAAAACAATATAAAATACTATATCGCTATGCAATACCCGACATTATCAATCGAATTGTTAATGGAAGATTTAAAAAATAGTCCTTATTATGATAAACTAATTTTTATAAGCAATGAAGAAAATTTTAAACAAGCTTTACAAAAATATAAAACAGAAGAGATTTTTAGAGATTTATTTGGAGTTTCTTGGGGGCATTGCACAGAGCTTGGCAACACAATAATAGCCGAAAATGTGGCGGAAACTGTTTTGAAATTGTATAATTAATAAATATAAATTAAGGAAATATAAAATGTTAAAATTTACTTTTGAAGAACAATTAAAAAATACAATTAACAATTTCGCAAAATCTAAAGGAATAGAAGAACAAATATCTTTTGTTGTAGAAATTCCCCCTAAAAATATTAATGCGGATTTAGCATTAAATGCTGCAATGGTAATTGCAAAAAAATTAAGAACAAATCCCAGAATAATAGCAACTGAGCTTATAGAAATAATAAACAAAGAGTTTTCAAAAACAATAAAATCAGCAGAAATTGCCGGTGCAGGTTTTATAAATCTGCATTTTACTGATGAATTTTTACAACAAGAACTAAACAAAATTTTAAAAGCAAAAGAAAATTATGCAAAACAAGACAATATAAACAAAGATAAAATAATGGTAGAGTTTGTTTCCGCTAACCCTACCGGTCCTTTACATATAGGTCACGGGAGAGGAGCTGCAATAGGTGATTCAATTTCAAGAATATTAAAACATTTGGGATATAATGTCGTTAAAGAATATTATCTTAACGATGTTGGTAATCAAATGAATGTTCTGGGTGAATCCACAAAAACAAGGTACAGACAACTTAAAGGAGAAGATATTCCTTTTTTAGAAGACGGTTATAAAGGTGAATACATAAAAGATATAGCACAAGATTTAATAAATGAAGGTAAAAATTTTGAAGATATAGATTTTAAAAAAGAATCCCATACAAGAATTTTAGAAACCATAAAAAAAGATTTAGCACAATTCAGAGTTAATTTTGATAGTTGGTTTTCAGAATCGAAAATAGCTTCAGATAAAGATGAAAACGGTAAGACACAAGTAGATAATGTGTGCCAATATTTAAAAGAAAAAGAGTATGCTTTTGAACAAGACGGTGCTTTATGGTTAAAATCTACTTTGTATGGAGATGACAAAGATAGAGTTTTAAGAAGAACAGATGGAAGATATACATATTTGGCATCAGATGTTGCTTATCATAAAAATAAATATGAAAGAAATTTTGCTCAAGTTATAAATTTGTGGGGAGCAGACCATCACGGATACGTTGCAAGAATTATGGCTGCAATTCAAATGCTCGGACAAAAAAAAGAAGCATTAAAAGTTATACTTTATCAACTTGTAAGCCTTGTTAGAAACGGACAACCTGTTGCAATGTCAACAAGAAGCGGAGAATTTATAACATTAAAAGATGTTTTAGATGAAGTGGGAACAGATGCTTGCAGATTTTTCTTTTTATTAAGAGCACCTGACTCTCAACTTGAGTTTGATTTGGAACTTGCAAAAAAACAGACAAGCGAAAATCCGGTATTTTATGTTCAGTATGTTAATGCAAGATACCAATCCATTTTAAAAGATTATAAAGAAGATACTTCTAATGCAAATTTAAGTTTGCTAACTACAAAAGAAGAAAAAGATTTGATAAAAAAATTGATATCTTTTGAAGACACTTTACTTATATGTGATAAAACAAAAAGTCCTCATCATTTAACAACATATTTAATTGAAACAGCAGATATTTATCATAGATTTTATGAAAAGTGTAGAGTATTAGGCGGAGATGATAAAGAACTTGAAAAAGCAAGAATACAATTACTTAAAGCAGTATCAATAGTTATTAAAGTTGGTCTTGATTTGTTAGGTGTATCATCACCGGATAAAATGTAGAATTTTTACTACGGCAAAAATTGATGTATGGATGTTTGGATATATAGAATGTAGAAAATAGCAGAAGATTTTTAATATTTTATCAGAGGTAAAATATGAAAATAAAAAAAATACTAGCAATTACAATTTTAGCAATCCTGTTTTTCAATATAGCTGTTTTTGCGAAAAAGGCTCAAGAAATGCCAACCGTGAATAGAAACCCGATACTAAATAAATTTCAAGAGAATAAAAAAGTTCAACAAATAATTTGTATAACTCAAGTAGAAGGCAGTGATGCTATTTTAAAAATGTATGTTAGAGATAAAACTCAAGATAGCGGTTGGAATCTTATTTTAGCAACTGATGCTTATATCGGACAAAGAGGGTTAGGCAAAGAAAAAGAGGGTGATTTAAAAACTCCTTTAGGAGAATTTAATGTAACTCAAGCTTTCGGAACTAAATGGAATCCCGGTACAACATTAAAATATATTTATGTTAATAATGACACTTATGCTTGTGATGAAAATTGTAAATATTATAATCAAATAATAGATGCAAAAAAGACAAAACATAAATGCAAAGGTGAACATTTGATGGACTATTTGCCTCA
>JAFXOB010000133.1 GCA_017529005.1 Elusimicrobiota bacterium | reverse complement strand
TTTATCTGACTGGCTTATTTTTTTAAGTCCTTTATATTTACCTATACCGTATTTTTCGTGAACGACATAATCACCTGCGGATATTTCCCATATACCTTCAAGTCTTTTACCGCTTTTCATTTTAGGAAAACTTATCTGTTTTCGTTTATAAAGAATTTCTTTTGTAGATATTATTGCAATTTCATTTTTCAAATAAAAGCCATGCCATAACGGCATTATGGTCATTGCAGGTATATCGTCAAACTCCCACCCGTTTTCACAAAACAAATCTATCATTTTTTGTTTTTCCGGTTCATTGGAACAATATATTTTTATAGGTACGGCACTGTTTTTTAAATCACCAATAAATCCAATAAAATATTTTATGTCGCCCTGAAAACCTTGAAAACTTTGATAATTGTAATGTATTGCTTTTCTGTTTAACGGAGCATTTATTATTAAATTAAATTTTGAAAATCTCTTATCTTCTTCTATTTTATCATCACAATACACAATAAAATTATCGTTTATTTGTTCCAACAATGTTGTTTCCGTATCAACTATTTTAAACGGAATAACCGTTATTTCGTTCAAATATTGTTCGGAGCGTTGTGTAACATAATCAAAAGTTTTTATTGTTTCTACGGTTTCAAAATCAAAAGTAATTCTTACCGGTTTTTCGTTATCGCAAGGCCATATATCAAGAATGTCACCTCTAACGGAAAACTGACCTTTATCTTCAACAAAATTTTCTCTTGTATAACCGACTTTAGACAACAAATTTATTATAGTGTTATACTTGTATACGTTATTAACTTTAAATGTTATTGTGTTATCATGTAAAGCACTAAAAGTTAAAACTTTTTGGAAAACAGATTCTTTATCGGCTACAACAACTTTTTGTTGTAATGATGATATCTTCGATAGAGTAATTATTCTTTTAGCTTCGTCATCGGACGGATATTCCAATACTTCTATATTTTGTTTATCAAGAAAGATTTTAATATCTTGACTAACAGAATCTATTTCATTATCGTTAAGAATAACAAGTAACGACTTATCGGAATTTATTAATAAATGTTGAGATAAAAAGTGTGCTACGGAACACTCGTTTATACCCGACACATATGTTATTTTTGTATTAAAATTTTTGTTTTGTACCATCTTTATTTTATTGCTTTGCCGTCTTCAAATGCATTACCTGCAATATCACTTACTTTTAAATATTTATGACCTATACTGTCATAACTTATAGGTTGTAACTTTAACGGATCTATTTTACCTTTTTCGTTTAATATTGTTTCGTCCGCACTGACATTAATAATATCTGCAATAATATTTCCGTTATCGTCAAATTTTATTAATTTACATTCCAATGTCATCGGCAATTCTTTTATTACAGGTGCATCGACAAAAGAACTTTTTTCAATGGTAAATCCCGCTTTTTCTATTTTGTTCGGAACTTCGTTTCCGGATACTATACCCAAATAATCACATTCTTTTACATGTTTTACATCTGCAACACTTACAGTAAATGCTTTTTTTATTTTTATATTTTGTGTTGTTTTATGACTTTCATCCAAACAAACAATAATTTTTTTAGTATCATATATTCCTCCCCAAGCAGCATTCATTGCATTTGCATTACCGTTTTCATCATAAGCTGCAACTATTAGTACCGGCATAGGATAAAGCCATGTTTGTTGACCGAAATTTTTTCTCATAAAACACTCCTTTAAATAATATGTATTTTAATATTATACTATTTTGAACATTGTTGTTAAAATAAAAAAATCTGCATATAAATATATATGCAGATTTTTTCAATTAACAAATATATTAACTTTATTTTATATTTTCTTCCAAGGTTTACCGCAAGGTTTATCTTCCGTACAAGCACCTTTTACACAATTAGGCCCTGCATCTTTAAATAGTATGGGTGCAACTTCTTTTGCAAGTTTTAACATTCTGCAAGCCATATCTCTTATTTCCCATTGTGCTCTGTTACAACATCTCAATTCAAAAAAATGTCTTAATTCTCTTGCATTCATTGTAATAACTATTTTTGTTGATGAAGCATTAGGTAAAACATATCTTGAATCTTCCGCAGGAATACCGGCTTCAATAAACTCGTTATAATACTGTTGAGAAATTTTTAAAAACTCATTATATTTTGCCAACAATTTTTCATCTTTTGATATTGTAGGCGGAATAACAAAATCTATACCTTTTTTATTAAACTTTACATATCTTTGACTTTGGACGGAGAAAGATGCAATTCTGTGACGTGTTAATTGTGCAAGTAATGCCCTTGATACACCTTCTATTCCAAAACTGAATGATGCATGTTCCAAAACAGATAAATGGCCTGACTTTATTATTCTCTTCAAAATATCTTCGATTTTGTCTTGTGTCATTTGTTCTTTTAATTCTTCTATACCTACCGCACTATAACATAATCTTCCTGCTATAGCACAAGTTTTTTCCGGCTCGTTAGTATATTTTAATAATTCAACAATCATTTTTTACTCCAAGAATTTATTTATTATAAAGCATTATAACAAATTTTTATTTAGATATCTCATACAATATTACGGCACTTGCGCAAGATACATTTAGAGAAGAAATTGTGTTCTTTTGCGGTATTGTTATAATAAAATCGCACTTTTCTTTTATTTTTTGATGTATTCCAAATCCTTCACTTCCCATAACCAAAACTGCAGGAAACGGAACTTTTGTGTCGGTTATTGAATTGTTACCGTTTTCAGCACCTAAAATCCAAAAGCCGCTGTCTTTTAACTTTAATATTGCTTGTGAAGAATTTGTAACTCTTGCTATTTTCATGTGTTCCACCGCACCGGCAGAAGTTCTTTCTACCGTTTCGTTTATTGTTGCACTTCTCCATTTAGGTATAATTACACCGTAAACACCAAAACATACGGCATTTCTTATAATTGCACCTAAATTGTGAGGATCTTCTATACCGTCAAGTAATAACAAAAGTCCTTTTTCTTTGTTTTTTGCAATACTTATCAACTCTTCAAGTTCAACATAATTTATAGAAGATACTTCGGCAACAACACCTTGAGTATTTTCCTGCTCGAATTTATCAAGCCTTTCAGGTGGAACATTGTTTACAACTATACCTTTCGTCTTGGCAAGTTTAATAATTTCACTTATACTGCTACCGTGAGCTGTCTTAGAAATAAAAATTTTGTTTATTGTTCTGTTACCGGACTTTATTGCTTCAAGCACGGCATTTCTTCCAAAAATTTTATCCATAAATATTTCCTATATTCTCTTAAACACATCAGTTTTAAGAGAGGATACTTTGTCTAAAAATATAAACCCGTCTAAATGGTCTATTTCGTGTTGTATTGTTATAGATTCAAAACCGTGAGTTTTTAATATTTGTTTTTTGCCGTCTATATCTAAATATTCAACTTCTATTTTGTTTTTTCTGACTACATTACCTGTAAAATCCGGAACACTTAAACATCCTTCTCTTGATTTAAGTTTCCCTGACATATATGTTATTTTCGGGTTTATCATTATTAAAAATCCGTTATTATGGTGCGGTTTTGGATTTAATGAAATATCCACCAAAACTATTCTCAACAATACCCCCACCTGAACCGCCGCTATTCCTACACAATGACTGGATGAAAGCATTGTTTCTCTCATATTACCTATAAGAACTTTTATTTTATAATCTATTTTCTCTACAGGTAAACTAACCTGTTTTAATATCGGATTTGGTATTGTTACTATATTTAATATCGGCATTTTATATCTTCTGAGAGTCCGCTTGATTTACAAAAATTTCAACATTAAGTTCTTTTGCCAACTGTTTCAGATTTTGTTTAACATTGTCTATTTTCAATGTTTTAGGAATGTTTACTTCCAACAACATTATGTAAACTTTATCTTTCTTACCTGAAATTTTCGTTTGAACATCGGTTATATTTATCTTTTTATCGGCTAAATATTTGCTCACATTGTAAACAATGCCGACTCTGTCGGAACCGTAAACAGCAATAATATAATCACCGAAATTCTTTTTGTTTGTTTTAGGTTTATCTACTTCTGTTATCGAATAAGATAATCCCAATTTTTTCATTGAAGCATTTAAACTTCTTTTTATTTTGGAAACATCAGAATTTTTAGGACAATCCAACAACAATATAACTGCAAACTGACCCGACAAAAGTGTCATTGTTGAATCTTCAATGTTACATCCTAACTTAAAAAGAATTTCCGATATTGAACTTACAATACCTGTTCTATCTTTTCCTATTGCCGACAAAGATAACATTTTTTTCATTATTTTAATATTTCCCCTATATTTTCTATAACAGATTTTAAGTTATCTGCTTTTTTACCGCCGCCTTGTGCAAAATCAGGTTTACCGCCGCCGGAACCTTCGATTTTTGAAGCAAATTGTTTTGCAATTTTGCCCGCAGCATAACCTTGTTTAACAATGTCTTGGCTTACGGATATAACAAACGAAATTTTGTCTTGAAGTTTTGATGCTATAACTATAATTGCAGACTGTTGCTTTTCTTTAACTTTATCCACCATTTCTCTTAAAGATTTAACATCTACACCTTCAACAGCAAATGCAATTACATTAACACCGTTGATAACTTTTGCAGATTTTATATATTCGTCTATTTCACCTGCAATAAGTTTACTTTTTAAAGAAGAAATTTCCGTATCGAGATTTTTTGCATCCTGCAACATTTTTTCAATTGCAGGAACAACCATAACTTTTGATGTTTTTAACAGTGCTGCAATTTCATCTATTTTGTTTTCCAAACTTTCAACGTATTTTTCACATGCACTGCCGCAAACAGCTTCTATTCTTCTTATTCCGCTGCCTACGGAACTTTCGGAAATTATTTTAAACATTCCTATATCGCCGGTTTTTTGAACATGCGTTCCGCCGCAAAGTTCCATTGAATAATATTTATCATCTGTTTCTATAACTTTAACGGTTCTAACAACATCACCGTATTTTTCACCGAATAATGCCATAGCACCTTCTTTTCTTGCATGCTCTATAGGCATTTCGGTTATAGATACGGGATAGTTTTTTCTTATTGCTTTATTTACATCTTGTTCTATTTTTTTAAGTTCTTCTTTTGTTACCGCTTTAAAGTGGTTAAAATCAAACCTTAAATTGTCGGGGCAAACCAAAGAACCCGCCTGTGCAACATGGTTACCCAACACAGATCTTAAAACTTTTTGTAACAAATGTGTCGCGGTATGATGTCTTGCTGTTTGGTTTCTTTTTTCCGTATTTATTGATGCCGTTAAAATATCACCCGTTTTAACTTTACCTTGTGTTACGGTAACTTTATGAACAAAAAGTTTTCCTATAGGTTTTGTAACATCGGTAACTTCTATGTTTGTAGATTCGTTAAACATTGTTCCTATATCGGCAACTTGTCCGCCGGATTCACCGTAAAACGGAGTGTTTGATAAAACTATTTCACCTTTATCCCCTTTGGATAAAGAGTCAATTTTTTTACCGTCTTTAACTATAGCAATAACTTTTACGGAAGAACTGTTTTGTGTGTATCCTTCAAAAGTTGTATCACCGCACTCTTTATGCAATACAGAATAAAAAGTTATATCTTGTTCACCTGAACCGCTCCATGCTCCTCTTGATTTTTCCTGAGCAAGTTTCTTTTCATTTTCAAAACCTTGTTCATCTATTGTTAAACCCTGCTCAAGTGCAATTTCTTTTGTAAGTTCGTGAGGAAATCCGTAAGTATCGTAAAGTTTGAATACATCCGAACCTTTTAATACCGAAACTTTTTTTGATTTGTATTGTGATATAAGATTATTCAATAAATCCGTTCCGGTATTTAATGTTTCAAGAAACTTTTCTTCTTCAACTTTTGCCATAGATTTTATGTTATCAAGTCTTGCGGTAAGTTCCGGATATGCAGGTTTCATAACATCATGAACAACATCTACAAGTTTGTATAAGAAAGGTTCGTTCATACCGAAAACTTTACCTTGTCTTACTGCTCTTCTTAAAATTCTTCTTAAAACATAACCTCTGCCTTCATTTGAAGGATGAATACCATCGGAAATTAAAAATGTTATTGCTCTTGCATGGTCTGCAATCATTCTTAATTTAGGTATATTGTCATTAAAAGAAACTTTTAATAATTCTGATGCAGCATTCATCATAGGCAAAAATAAATCGGTATCAAAAACATTGTTTTTACCGTTAGCTGCCGCAACTATTCTTTCAAGTCCCATTCCGGTATCTATATTTTTTCTTCCTAACGGTTTTAAAGAACCGTCTTCCTGCCTGTCAAACTGTGTGAATACAAGATTCCATATTTCAAGGTATCTGTTACAATCGCACCACGGACCACAAGTAGGTTTATGACAACCCATATCTTCGCCCAAATCGATTAAGATTTCCGAGCATGGTCCGCAAGGTCCTGTAGGTCCCATTGTCCAAAAGTTTGTTTCATCACCCATTTTTATAATTCTTGATTCCGGAACAAAATTTTTCCACATTTGTCCGGCTTCATCGTCATCTTTATAAATTGTTGCATATAATTTATCTTTAGGTAATTGCATATAATTGGTAAGGAAATCCCATGCCCATGCAATTGCTTCTTCTTTGAAATAATCACCAAAAGAAAAGTTACCTAACATTTCAAAAAATGTTAAGTGTCTGTTAGTTACTCCCACTTGATCTATATCTGAAGTTCTAAAACATTTTTGTGAAGATGTTGCTCTTGTAAAAGTATCTTTACTTTGACCTAAAAAATGTTTCTTAAATTGAACCATTCCCGCAGAGGTAAACAATAACGTTTTATCCCCCGAAGGTACTAATGAATCCGACGGTACTACTTTGCAACCTTTTTCACTAAAAAAGTCCAAAAAAGTTTTCCTGATATATGCTGATTGTTTATTCATAATAGATAATTTTAGCAAACTATAACGGCAATGTAAACGGCAGAACGACAGGTAGTTTTTGTTTTAATTTTTTTATACAATAGATAAATATGAAAAATTTTAAGATATTAATCTGTTTTATATCAATATTATTTTTTCAATTTTTATATGCTCAAGAAAACAAAACCGACAACAACCTTACTTTTTTTATTGACGGAGAAGATATTGAAGAAACCGGTACAAATGATTTTCCTATTGATGAAACAGAACACAATTCCAGCACAAAATTTATACCTAACGGTCCTATAATAATAAAAAATGTTACAAGAAATATGAAAACACCGGGATATTGGATATCTAAAATAAAAAAACCGGATAAAGAAATATTGACAAAAAAACAAATAGCAGAAAAGAATGAAGAATTGTTTAAAGATTTAATATATTTGAATAACATTGAAAACTTTTCCGAAGATATCAAAACAAATGCTTTAAGAAAGCAACAAAAACAAATTTTCAAAATGTTTTATTACAGGAAATATTATATAGACAGTTCTTTTAAACAGATAAGCAAAGAATATATAACAAAAATCTATGATAATATAAAAATACCTAAATCAAAAACTCTAAAGGCAAAATATGCAATAACCGTAAATTACAGCGATATAAGATTATTACCTTCAGACACAAACTTCTTATACGATGAAATAACTTACGATATAGACAGAGCACAAATTGCAAGTTTAGATTTAGGTACACCGGTAATTGCCATATTATCAACCAAAGATAAAAAATGGACTTATGTTGTAACTTATGCTTGTGAAGGATGGATAAAGACAAAAGATATTGCTTTTACAACGAAAGAAATTTTTTCTAATTGGATAAAAGAACAAAATTTTGCAATTGTTACGAATTCTAAAACAGACCTTTATACCGACAAAGAAATGACAAGATATTATGACTATATCCGTATGTCAACAAAATTACCAGTATTGGGAAAAATAAATAAAGATATAGTTTGTGTAAAAATACCAAAAGCTACAAATAAAGGTAACTTAATTTTTGAAAAAGCATACATTTACAGTTGCGATGTTAATAAAGGATATTTAAAATACACTCAAAGAAATGTATTACAACAAGCTTTTAAACATATCAATTCCCCCTATTCCTGGGGCGGTTATGACGGTGAACAAGATTGTTCAACATTTATAAGACAAGTCTTCGGCTGTTTTGGTTTAATACTTCCACGAAATTCTTTAGCACAAATTAAATCAGGAAATAAACAAATTGATTTAAAGAAAAATCTTTCGGATTTGGAAAAAAGCAAAGAAATTATTGCAAAAGCAACACCTGCAATATCTTTATTATATTTGCCCGGACATATAATGCTTTATATCGGCAATGAAAATAATGATACCCCATATATCATTCATGCAATATGGGATACAGAAAATGCTGTAAACAAAAAAGAAAAAGCAGTAGGCTTTATAAACAAAGTAATAGTTTCAAGCCTTCATATAGGTGAAGACACTTCAAAAACTTCTCTTTTACAAAGAATCAAAAAAGTTAATACTTTAACTTTAAGAAAATAAAATTACCAATGTAATTTAGGTTTCCTTGCTGCCTCAACTTCATTTAATCTTTTAACTGACGTATTTACCGGTGCATTATGAACAACATCCGGATTAGTTTTGGACTCTTCTATTATATTTATCAATGTATCAATAAACTCATCCAATGTTTGTTTAGATTCCGTTTCGGTAGGCTCTATCATCATAGCTTCTTCTACAATTAACGGGAAATATATTGTAGGAGCATAATAACCGTTATCCAAAAGCCTTTTGGCAACATCCAATGTTTTTATATCATTACCTAAAGCACCTTTTAAAGACATTGCAAACTCGTGCATACAAAAATTTCCGGCAGGAATTTTAACTTTATCTTTTAATTTTGACAAAATATAATTTGCATTAATAACAGCTTGTTTTGAAGCTTGTGTTAAACCTTGCCCGCCTAATGCTTTTATGTAAGCACAAGCTTTTAATATTACGGGAAAATTCCCGTAAAAAGCTTTCATTGTTCCTATAGATTTATCTTTATTATTAAAATAAAGTTTAAATTTATCATTTTCTTTTACAACAACAGGTGAAGGTAAACATTCTTTCAAAAATGCTTTTACACCTACAGGCCCCGATCCCGGTCCGCCTCCACCATGCGGAGTAGAAAATGTTTTATGTAAATTTATATGCATAACATCAAAACCTATATCTGCAGGACGAACTATTCCCATAACGGCATTAAGATTTGCGCCGTCATAATAAAGCAATGAACCGTTATTATGAATCAATTTAGAGATTTCTTCAATGTTTTTTTCAAAGACACCTAAAGTGTTAGGATTTGTCATCATCATAGCAGCAACATCACTATTTAAAACTTCTTTTAATTTATCCGGTGAAACAATACCGTTTTCATCGGATTTTAAAGAAATAATTTCAAATCCCGCTAAAGCCGCCGAGGCAGGGTTTGTTCCGTGAGCTGAATCCGGAACAATAATTTTTGTTCTTTTTTCTTTTTTATTTTTAAAATATTGAGCAATTATTAAAAGGCCTGTATATTCTCCGTGTGCTCCAGCTGCAGGTTGTAAAGTAAAATAATCCATACCGGAAATTTCACATAAATCTTTTTGTAATTCATACATTACTTCCAAACTGCCTTGCATACTATCTTCACTCTGATAAGGATGTATTGACGAAAAACCGTCATATTTTGCAATTTTTTCGTTTACCAAAGGATTATGTTTCATTGTACAAGATCCTAACGGATACATTGTTGTACTTAAAGCATAATTTTTTCTTGATAAGTTTGTGTAATGTCTTAACAATGTAGATTCTGAAATATTGGGAATATCAGGAACTGTTGCCCTTTTATATTTATCGTCAATATTTGCATTTAATTGGACATCACATTCAACTATTACATCACTTCTGTTTGATTGTATTTCATTTAAAGTTTTATTATTGTTCATCATAATATTACACTCTGGTTAAAATTTCTGCTAATTTTTCTATATCTTGTTTTGTTATTTTTTCAGTAACTGCAAACATTATGCAACCTTTGTATTTATCATCTGTTTTACCTAAATCCAAAGGTCCCAAAATATTTTCTTTCATTAACTCTTTATTTATTTGTTCTATATTTTTGTCCGTCTTAAATACAAATTCATTAAAGAATAAAGAGTTTTCAAATAAAGGATAAAAACCTTTTACTTTTTTTATTAAATCAAAAGCATATCTTGCTTTAGATATATTTGTCTCTGCCAACTCTTTTATTCCCTGACTGCCGAGATAAGCAGCATAAACACATGCAGCAAAAGAGTTTAATGCAGCATTTGTACAAATATTCGATGTAGCTTTTTCTCTTCTTATATGTTGTTCTCTGGATTGTAATGTAAGAACAAAACCTCTTTTTCCGTCCTTATCTACTGTTTGTCCTACTATTCTTCCCGGCATTTTCCATTCCAAAGCTTTTGTTACGGTCATAAAACCGAACGTCGAACCGCCGAGATACATTTGGTTTCCGAAAACTTGTCCTTCACCTACTGCAATATCAGCACCGTATTCTCCCGGGGTTTTTAATAAGCCTAAAGATACGGGGTTAACAACTGCAACAAACAATGCTTTTTTTTCTTTAGATACTTTTGACAGTTCCTGCATATCTTCAACCGTTCCGAAAAAGTTCGGAGATTGAACGACTACTGCAGCAACAGTTTCATCTAATACTTTATTTAAATCATCTTTATTTAAAGCACCGGTTTTTGAATCTATATCTATTTTTACAATTTCTATCTTTAAATTTTTTGTATAAGTTTCTACAACAGAAATATATTCCGGATTTAAAGCTTTAGATATAATGACTTTATTTTTTCTTGAAGCTCTTATTGCAAGCAGTATTGCTTCAGCAACGGCAGTTGCTCCGTCGTACATAGAAGCATTTGAACATTCCATGCCGGTAAGTTCGCACATAACACTTTGATATTCGAATATTGCTTGTAATGTCCCCTGGCTTGCTTCTGCCTGATAAGGAGTGTATGCAGTATAAAATTCGGATCTTCCGACAATTTCATCTACTATTGACGGAACAAAATGATCGTAAACACCTGCTCCTCTAAAACATACAAGGTTTGATTTATTTTTTTGTGCATAATTTTTGAACAAAGATAGTAATTGTTGTTCAGACATACCTTTGCCTAAATTCAATTTTTTTACTCTTAATGCTTCCGGTATCTGTAAAGATAAAAGTTCTTGTGTATCTTTAACACCGATACTGTTAAGCATTTCCTGCTTATCTTTATCACTTATTGGTATATAGTTCATTTATTTTAACCTTCAATTGATTTTGTATATTGTTCTGCATTCATTAAACTTTTAAAATCTTCTTCGTTTGATAATTCCAATACGAAAAAATATCCTTTTCCGTAAGGATCTTGATTTATAAGTTCAGGTGCAGAAAGTAATTCTTCGTTAACTTCTACAATTGTACCTGATACAGGACAATAAATATCAAATGCTGACTTTACGGATTCAACAACAGCACATGGCTGTTCTTTATCAAAACTTTTACCTACTTCAGGTAATTCAACATGAACGATATCAGTAATTTCATGTTGAGCATGATCGGTAATACCTACATAAACTTTATTGCCTTCTTTTCTTGCCCATTCGTGAGTTTTTGCATAAAATAAATTGTTTGGTACATTCATTTTTTTTCTCCCAAAAACTAATATTTTAAAAGTTATTTTTTATGTTTTTATAGAATACTAAATTAAAAGTTAAAAAGCTAATTATTATTTTGCAAACATTTTAACGCAACAAAAACCACCTATAAGAAGGATGGTAAACACTATTGTCAGAAAGTTAAAATATTTTTCTATAAAGTATTGGATTTTTTCTCCGAAAATTCTTATAAGAATTGCAACGATAAAAAATCTTGCAGATCTTCCTATTGCGGATGCAACAATTAAAGACATTAAAGAAATTTTAACAAGTCCTGCAACTATTGTAAAAACTTTAAACGGTATAGGTGTAAATGCTGCCGTAAAAATTGCGATAAAAGCATGTTGGTGATATTTTGCACTTACAATATCTACCGCACCCTGCAAGTTGTATAAATCTACTATCTTTTGGCCTATAAGTTCATAAAATTGATATCCTATAAAGTAACCTAATAAAGCACCCAAAACAGAACCTACCGAACAAATAAGTGCTATTTGAAACCATTTTTTCCTTTCTGCAATAACCATGGGTATAAGCAAAACATCCGGCGGAACAGGGAAAAAAGAGCTTTCTGCAAATGCGATTAGAAAAAGTGCCCATTTGGCATACTTTGTTTTTGCCCAGTTTATAGTCCAATCGTAACATTTTCTAATAAAATTCATTGGATATTCGAATATTTTTTTCATAATTAACCTTTAAAATAATAGAAACCCAAAAGGAGTGCTCCAAATATAATTCTATACCAACCAAACAATTTAAAATTGTTTGCAGAAATATATTTTATAAACCATTTTATTACAATTATTGCAGATATAAATGCAGAAATAAAACCAATTGCTATTATTATACAAGAATCAAAATTAAGTACAGATGAACTTTTATATAAATTATAAAATGTTGCCGCAAACATTATCGGTATAGCCAAGAAAAATGAAAATTCAGCAGCGGCTTTTCTTGAAAGGCCCGAACAAACGCCCCCCATTATGGTTGCTCCCGCTCTGGATACTCCCGGTATAAGCGATAATATCTGTGCAAGACCAACAATAAGTGCGGATTTTTTATTTATATCGAAAGCTTCTTGTATTTTAACCTGTATTTTTTTGTTCTCTATATAAATAATTGCATAACCACCAAGAATAAGAGCAAAAGAAACCGTTATAGGATTAAACAAATAATGTTTTATTATTCCGTGAAAGAAAAAGCCTACTGCAGATGCAGGAACAAATGCAATAAAAATGTTTATTATAAAATCCAAAGATTTTTTGTCTTTAAAAGCCGTTTTTATTAAATTTAAAATTTTCTCTCTGTAAAGCCAAACTACGGCAAGTATTGCACCAAGCTGTATTACTATTTCAAATAATGTTGCAACTTCATTATCAAACTTTATTATATTTGCACAAACTATTAAATGTCCGGTTGATGATATAGGTAAAAATTCGGTAAGACCTTCTACGATTCCTAAAAAAATTGTTTTAAATATTAAGATTAAATCTAACATTAGAATGTGTCCTTTCTGGTATTGCCGGATATAATTATTCCGACAAAATTATCCTGATCATCTTTTACCGGAGTGATATTTACTTTATATGAGGAAACATCTATATTTATAACCTCAGTAGGATTTTCCAATAAAGTTGAAACAGATTTTAAGATTTCAGAACTTCTTGTAAGTTTAACTATATGTTCACCGATCGTCTTTTCATCTAAAACAACATTGTTATCGTCCGAGCAATAAATAAGTTTTGCATTATTATCCAAAACAACAAAAACCTCATCACTATAACTTAAATAAGATTTACAAAGCTCATTCATAAAACTTTTTAATTTCAATGTATTGCTTTCAGTGTCATCATTCGCATTATTGTTATAAGACAATGCCATTTTAACAATATCATAATAAATTGTTTTTTTATCTGTTTTATTTAATGATAAATATTTTTTTGCCGTATTAAACGGATATAGAAATAACAATTTAGACAAGAAATTAATTACAAATACTAATAAAAGAGAAACTACAAATCCATAAACATAAAGTTTTATTTTCCACATCATTACAGTTTTATAAATTGATTCTAAAGAAAACTTCACACATAAAAAGGACGTTTCGTTTAAAGGTAAAGAATAAACCAGAGTGTATTGATCAATGTTTCTAACAGCCATTTCCTGTATCTTTACAAGTTCCCTATAAAAATCCTGATCGTATTTTTTGTTCCATTGTTCGGAATTGTTATGAAACAAAATGTTTAAGTTTGAATCTATAATAAAACTTTCTTGAACAAACTTTATTTTTGACAGTTTTTCTACAAAATGTAATAATGAAAGGTCATCTAATTTTGACAAC
>JAFXOB010000132.1 GCA_017529005.1 Elusimicrobiota bacterium | reverse complement strand
GTTGGGTGGTAGAGCAATGGAAATTGTTTATGATGAAAATCATCTTGAAACATACATTTCAAAAGCTACCGATGTAAGTGAGGGTAAACCTATCCTTATAGATAAGTATCTTGATAACGCAATAGAAATAGATGTTGATGCCCTTTCAGACGGTAAAGATGTTTATATTGCGGGTATTATGGAACATATTGAACAGGCAGGTATTCATTCCGGAGATTCAGCTTGTGTTCTTCCTACACATACTTTATCTAAAGATGTAATAACAAAAATAAAAGAACATACAATTAATTTAGCAAGAGAAATAAATGTTAAAGGTTTAATGAATATTCAGTATGCCGTTAAAAACGGTATTCCTTATCTTTTGGAAGCAAACCCGAGAGCATCAAGAACGGTTCCGTTTGTTTCAAAAGCTATAAGTTATCCTTTGGCAAAACTTGCATCAAAAGTTATGATAGGTAAAGCAGTGAAAGATTTAATTCCTGCAGAATATTTGAACGGCCAACTTAAACATATAGATTATACTTGCGTAAAAGAAGTTGTATTGCCGTGGATAAGATTTGCTAATGTTGATACTGTTTTAGGTCCTGAAATGAAGAGTACCGGTGAGGTTATGGGTATAGATAAAGATTTCGGTAAAGCATTTGCTAAAGCAGAACTTGCATCAGGTACAATATTACCGGATTCAGGAACAGTATTTATAAGTTTGGGACAAAGGGATAAATCTAAAGGTCTTGAAATTGCAAAAGATTTTATAGAACTTGGTTTTGATGTTATTGCAACAAAACATACTGCGGAATTCTTTAAAGAAAACGGACTTGATGTAAAGGAAGTTCATAAAATCCAGGAAGGAAGGCCTAACGTTGTAGATATAATTTCTAATAAAGAAGTTGCTTTAATAGTAAATACACCATCAGGTCAAAAGAGTCATCACGACGGTTATAGTATCAGAAGAACAGCTTTAATGTATAATGTTCCTATAGTAACAACACTTGCTGCAGCACGTGCAAGTATTGAAGCTATTAGGGCGAAGAGAAATTATGATTGGGAAGTTTGCTCTATTCAGACTCATTATAAGTTAGATAAGTAACAAAAAACAGTAAATTTTTAATTACAATTTTGAAACTCGCAAATTTATGTACAATAGTACACTGCATTTGCGAGTTTCTTCATTTTATCTCAAACTTTACTGTTTTTTTTATGTCCTTACATTTTGTGATAAATCAAGTTTTTATGTCGGTAATTTATTGGTAAACTTAAATTTTTAAAAAAAATTTTATCATTATCTTAAATCAATTTTTAAGCAAGGAATTGTTTTTCTATATAGCTAAAAAAAATATAATATTATAAAATATTAAAATATGTAAATATAATAAAAAGTGTATATAATTTTGGAGAGAAAAATGTATAAAACTTTATTGGAAAAAATTAATTCGAAAAAAGCTTGTATAGGTGTTATCGGGTTAGGATATGTAGGGCTTCCTTTAGCGGTAGAACTTGCAAAAAAAGGCTTTACCGTAACCGGTTTGGAAGTTGACTCCAAGAAAGTTGAAAGCATAAAAAATAAAAAATCTTATATCGGTGATATAGAAACAAAAGATATAAAAGAATTGGTGGAAGCAAAAAAACTTTTTGCTACAACAAACTTTAAAGCAATATCAAAGTTGGATGTTGTTATTATATGTGTTCCCACACCGTTAAGAAAATCTAAAGATCCCGATGTTTCATATATAGTTTCTGCAACAAAAGAAATAAAAGATAATTTACAAAAAGGGCAGTTAATAATACTTGAATCAACGACATATCCGGGAACAACGGCAGAGTTGGTTTTACCTATGCTTGAATCTACCGGATTAAAAGCAAGTAAAGATTTTTTCTTGGCATTTAGTCCTGAAAGAATAGATCCCGCAAACAAAAAGTTTACAATAGCAAATACAACAAAAGTTGTAGGCGGTATATGCAAACAATCTACGGAACTTACGGCAGCAGTTTACGGCAGTTTTACTAAAGTACATAAAGTATCGTCAACACAAGCTGCCGAAATGGTAAAACTTTTGGAAAACACATTTAGAGCCGTAAACATAGGTCTTGTTAACGAAGTTGCTTTAATGTGTGACAGATTGGGCTTAAGTGTTTGGGAAATAATAAATGCTTCAGCAACAAAACCGTTCGGATTTATGAAGTTTACTCCCGGGCCGGGAATAGGCGGACATTGTATTCCTTTAGATCCTCACTATTTGGCATGGAAATTAAAAACATTAAACTTTTATTCAAGATTTATAGAACTTGCCGGTGAAATAAATGCGAAAATGCCTGAATATGTAATAACAAAGTTGGCAGATGCATTAAACGAAAAATCAAAATCAATTAAAAATTCAAAAGTGCTAGTTTTAGGTGTAGCATACAAAAAAGATGTGTCCGATATGAGAGAATCTCCCGCGATAGATGTTATGTACTTGTTGAATAAAAAACAAGCAAAACTTTCTTATTATGATCCTTATGTTCCTATGGTTAAAATAGGAAACAAAATATTGAAATCCGAAAAAAATATAAAGAATATTTCAAAATATGATGTTGTTATAATATTAACGGATCATACTTGTATAGATTATGCGGATGTAGTAAAAAAATCTAAACTTATTTTTGATACTAGAAATGCAACAAATTTAATGAAATCTCCAAAAATTGTAAGGATATAATTTGTGAATAATTTATCTAAATTGTCGATAATATTGATTACAAGAAATTCAAAGTCGGTGTTATTTGATTGCCTTAAATCTTTAGATAATAATGATGAAATAACATCTTCAAAAAATGCCGAATGGATTATAGTTGATAATAACAGTGATGACGGTTCAATTGAAGAAGTTTTAAAATTGTATCCGCAAACAATAATTATAAAAAACGAAGATAATTTAGGTTTTGCAAAAGCTGCTAATCAAGGGTTTCATATTTCCAAAAGTGATTATATACTTTACATAAATACCGATACCGAAATAAAAAAAGATTCTGTTTCAAAACTTTATAACAAAATTGTTTCAGATAAAAATATTGCCGTTATAGGTCCCAGGCTTTTAAGAAAAAATAACAGTATTCAAAAATCGGTATATCCGGAAGCAACCTTATGGACGGAAATATTTAAACCGTTGATAAAATTATCGGTATCAATAAAAGAAAACTTTTATAAGGCAGGAAATTGTTATACTGTTAATTCTTTAAGAGGAGCTTGTTTTATAATAAACAAAGAATATATGAATCAAGTCGGCGGATTTGATGAAAGATATTTTTTTTATTTGGAAGAAACGGATTTGTTCAGACAACTGAAATTAATCGGCAAAAAAATTTGTTATCTGCCCGAAAGTGAAGTGTATCATTACGGGGGACTTGGCAGTGACGATAAAATGACATTTAACAAGAAAAAAATGTATAACGAATCTATGTTGAAATATTTTGAAAAAAACAGAAATAAATTTGAAAATTTTATTATAAGGAAAATGATAAAAATAAAATGAAAATATCACTTGTGATGATTGCTAAAAACGAAGAAAAAAATATTGCCAAATCTTTAGAAAGTGTTAAAGGATTGGTAAATGAAATAATAGTTGTTGACAGCGGATCAACAGACAACACAAACAAAATCGCACAATCTTACGGTGCAAAAATTTTTAAAAGAACATTCGATAATTTTTCTGCTCAAAAAAATTATGCTTTATCACTTGCCCTAAACGAATGGGTTTTGCACCTTGATGCAGATGAAGTGTTATCCGAAGAAATAAAAGAAGAAATAAAGAAAACAATAGAAAATACACAATATGACGGTTTTTTATTAACAAGAGAAAACTTTTTTCTCGGTAAAAAAATGAAATATTCCGGTATTGCAAAAGAAGACAGGTTAAGACTTGCAAAAAAATCTTTATCGAAATATGTCGGCGGGATTATACATGAAGAATTGGCAGTTAACGGAAAAGTCGGGAAATTAAATAACACTTTTTATCATTATACTTGTCCGAATTTGGACGGCTATTTTAATAAATTTGAACAATATACAACATTCGGTGCATTGAAAATGGCAGATAAGAATAAAAAAGCAAAAATTGTTGATATAATTTTCAGACCTCCGTTTGAATTTATTAAAAGATATATTTTAAAACTTGGCTTTTTAGACGGTTTTGAGGGCTTTGTTTGGGCCGTTTTAGGTTCTTATTATAGTTTTGCAAAATATATGAAACTTTATTTATTAAACAAGAAGGATAATCAATAAATGTATCCGGAACTCTTTTCTATCGGTAAATTTACAATATATACTTACGGTGTTCTTGTTGCACTCGGCTTTTTTATCGGCATGCAATATATTGTTAGATATTCTAAAAATATAATAAGCAAACAACAAATATATGATTTTTTATTTTATGTAATTTTAGTGGGTATTATAGGTGCAAGAATTTTTTATGTTTTTCTTGATATGTCTTACTACTTATCACATCCGTTGGAAATAATTCAAGTTTGGAAAGGCGGACTTGTATATTATGGCGGTTTTGCGGCGGTATTAATTTTTGCTTTTTTTTATTGTAAATATAAAAAATTCAATATTGTAAAACTTGTAGATATTTTTGCTCCGGCACTTGCATTAGGTCACTTTTTCGGCAGGATAGGTTGCTTTTTCTCGGGTTGTTGTTACGGTAAAAATACTGATTGTTTTTTAGCAATAGCTCATAAACATCCTACACAATTGTATGAAGCTTTAGGGAATTTAATAATATTTTTTATATTAAATAAATTTTTACAACAAAAACATAAAGACGGGTATGTTTTTGTTCTGTATATGTTACTATATTCAATATTAAGATTTGGTGTTGAATTTTTCAGGGGTGATGATAGAGGTATATTTTTTTTCGGTTTATCACCGGCACAGAATATTTCTATAATAATATTTATGATAGCAATGACACTTATTTTTAATATGTATAGAAATAAATAATATTAAAAGGGAAAAAAATGAAAAATAAGTTTGTTTGTGAAAAAGATACAAATGAAAGATTGGATTGTTTTATGAATAATTTGCATAAAGATTATTCGAGAACTTTTTTTCAAAATATGATAAAAGAAGGCAAATTGTTGGTAAACGGAAAGAAAGTTCATCCCAGTTATAAAGCAAAACAAAACGATAATATAGAATACACTATTGAAGAAACCATTTCGGCTGCTTTAAAACCAGAAAATATTCCTTTAAATATACTTTATGAAGATGATGATATTATAGTTATAAATAAACAATCAGATTTGGTTGTTCATCCTTCATTCGGACACGAAACAGGTACATTGTTAAATGCTTTGTTGTATCATTTTAAAGGTAAATGCAGTCCTTTTATGGTTCACAGATTAGATAAAGATACTACAGGTGCTATAATTTTTGCTAAAAATGAAAAATCAAAAGTGTCATTATCAAAACAATTTCAAAAAAGAACAATACATAAAACTTATGTTACGGCAGTAACGGGAACGGTTGTGGAAGAACAGGGAAGAATAGAGGCGCCGTTAGGCAGATCTATGCAGAACAGAAAAATTATAGAAGTGGGACCTCTTGCAAAAAAAATGGCAATAACCGAATTTAAAGTGTTGTCCAGAAGCAGAGATGTTTCTTTACTTGAAGTTCACATTATTACAGGAAGAACACACCAAATAAGAAGTCATATGAAATATATAGGACATCCTGTTTTGGGTGATGTGGATTATGGCGGAAGTGATCATTTAAAAGATATTAAATTTACAAGACAAATGTTACATTCGTATAGAGTAAGATTTACTCATCCGGTAACAAGTAAAGAAGTTGAAATAATAGCTCCTTTACCGGAAGATATGAAAAGTTTATTTAAGAATATAAAGTTATAATTATTATGATTAAATATATAAAAAATTTTTTTAATACCAATATATCTTTTTTAATATTATTGATAATAGTTATTTTTGCTTTATACGGGGAATCAATAAATTTTGAATTGAGTGAGTTAGATGATGATATTTTAATAAAACATAATATTAATTTTATCTCTGATTATAAAAATATTCCAAAGTTGTTTAAATTATCTCCATATTACAATAATACATCTTCGTATTATAGACCGATTTTATCCTTATCTTTTGCAATAGAAGCTTTTTTCATCAGGGATAATTTAAAATTTTATCATTTAACAAATATTATTTTATTTATTTTAGTATTGTATCTGTTTTATTTGTTTTGTATGGAATTAAAACTTAATTCCATAATAACGAAATTTGTTTTGTTGTTGATTGCGGTTCATCCGATGTTTGTGTCTGTTGTAGTATGGATACCGGGAAGAAATGATAGTTTGCTGACAGTTTTTTTTATTTCATCGTTTGTCTGTTTTATAAGATATGTAAATACACAAAAACTAAGATTTGCAATTTTGTTTTTTTTGTTTTTTATTCTTTCTCTTTTTACTAAAGAAACATTCATATTATTAATTCCGTTATATTTTATTTATTTGTTTTTATATGAATATAATGTTTCAAAAAAGAAATTAAGTATTCTTTTTATATCTTTAATTCCAATCGTTTTGACTTTTTTTATATTAAGGAAATATTGTATTACGACTTTTGGTTATGAACATTATATTTCGAAAATTAATATTATATTCTTTAATTTTATCAAGTATATTTGTATTTTCTTATATAATTTTTTTGTGCCGGAATATATTCCTATGTTATTATTTAATGTTACTTTAAATGTAAAAATAATAACTTATAATTGTTTATTTATATCTGTTTTCGCTTTTGTAGTTTATAAAAAAATAATACCTAAAAAAATAATCTTTTTTTCGTTATTATTGGTTTTTTTATCTTTATTTCCTACCTTTTTACAAGAAGAGATTGTTTATTTAAATCATAGATTTTTGATTTGTTCTATAAGCTTTATAATTGTTTTTGTTATTATTATAGATTACTTAATTAAAAATTTTAAAAAAATAAAAAAATTTTTAATAGCTTTTTTTGTTTTGTTTTTAGTTACTTTTTTTTATATTTCATATGAACAGATAAATAAATATAAAAACAGCGAAACTTTTTGGGTAAATGTATATTTAGATAGTCCTAATTATTATTTAGCTAATCTGCATTTATCTAAAATTTATACGAAAAAAATCTTATTAAAAGAAGCTCTATATTATGCACAAAAAGCTATAGAATTAAAACCTTGTTATGTTACATATATTAATTACATAGAACTTTTAATAGGTATGAATGATTTTGAAAAAGCCGAGGAGTTTCTTTTATCAAATAAAGAAAAAACTGAAACTGAAGACAGTTTTTTATTAAGTGAAATTTATTATCGGAAACAAGATTATGAAAAAAGCCTTGAATTTGCTTTAAAGGCATATAATAAAAAGCCTTATAGTATTGGTTACTGTGAACAATTGATAAAAATATATGATGAAATAGAAAATTATGAGCAAGAATTAAAAATTTATGAACAATTGTTAGATTATGATAAAAGAAATGAAAAATATAGAAATAAAATAGTTGAACTGAAAGATAAAATGAGTAGAAGGAAAATGCAAAGTGCTTGATTTGGATAGAATATTACCATTGGTTCAAAGGCCATCAAGATATATAAATCATGAAATAAATTCTTATAAACCGGACATGGAAAATGATGTATCTTTATGCTTATGTTTCCCTGATATTTATGAAATAGGCGCATCGAATTTAGGTCTTGAAATTTTGTACCATTTGGTTAACGAGAAAAAAATTGCAAGATGTGAAAGAGCATATGCTCCTGATATTGATATGGAACAGATATTAAGACAAGAGAAAATGGAACTTTTTTCCTTGGAATCAAAAACTCCGTTAAAGGAATTTGATATTGTCGGTTTTAGTTTGCAATGTGAACTTGTAGGTACAAACATAGTAAATATGTTGTCATTGTCAAATATACCTGTTTTTGCAAAAGATAGAAAAGAAGGAGATGTTTTAATTATTGGTGGTGGACCGGTTATGGCAAATCCGGAACCCTTTGCTGATTTTTTCGATTTGTTTACGATAGGTGACGGAGAAATATCTTTAGTTAAAATATTGGAAACTTATAGAACTTGCAAGAAAAATAAATTAAACAGAAAACAAACTCTTTTTGAACTCTCAAAAATAGAAGGAATTTATATACCGGCATTTTATGATGTTACTTATAACGATGATAATACCGTAAAAGAAATAAAACCGAATATTACAGGTGTACAGGAAACCGTAAAAAAAACAATAGTAGACTTGGATAAAGTCTTTTTTCATAACAATAAAATAGTTCCGTTTGTTGAAACTGTTCATAACAGATTAAATATTGAAGTTGCAAGAGGATGTGTTGGTCGATGCAGGTTTTGCCAGGCATCAAAATATTACAGACCCTGGCGAGCAAGAAAAGTAGAGACCGTTATAAAATTATTAGATGAAAGCTTAAAGAATACCGGATATGAAGAAGTTTCTTTTTCTTCGTTATCTTGTACCGATTACAAAGATTTGGAAGATCTTTTATTACAGACAAACGAGAAATATTATAAACAAAATCTTAATGTAACTTTGCCGTCAATGAGATGTAATAAATTTTCTTTAAAAGTTGCACAATATTTAAACAGAGACAAAAAACCGTCGATAACGTTTGCACCGGAAGCCGGTTCGGATCGGCTTAGAAATGTCATAGGAAAATATTTGTCCGAACAGGAAATAGTTGATACATTACTGTTTGCTTATCAAATGGGTTGGCGAGCAATAAAATTGTATTTTATGATAGGGCTTCCTACGGAACAACCGGAAGATATAACTGCAATAAAAGAACTTGTAAATAAGGTTAGAAAAACTGCCAACAGGTTAAATTTCAGTATAACGGTGTCGCCATTTGTTCCTAAAGCACAAACTGCTTTTCAATGGGAACCGATGTTTCCGAGCGAATATTTTAAAAATGTAATAAGGGATGTAAATAAATTCGTACCGGCAGATATCAGAGCACATAATCACAGTTCAAGTATAATAGAAGCTTTTTTGGCAAGAGCAGACAGAAGAGTATCCAAAGCAATATATATTGCATGGCAGAAAGGTATGAGATTTGATCAGTGGAAAGATAAATTTAATTTTGAAGTTTGGACAGAAAGCATAAAAGAAGCCGGTTTTGATTTGAATTTTTATGTTTACAGAAGAAGAAGTTTTGATGAAGTATTACCTTGGCAACATATAAACTTAGGTGTAGATAAACAATTTTTGTACAACGATTATCAAAACGGAATAAAAGAAACGGCAAATGCTGTTTTAGGTAAAGAAAAACAAGTTACAAAATTACCGGAAAATATATCATCGGTAAAAAAAGAAATATTTGAAACTAAATTCAGAGTGTTGTTAAAATTTTCAAGAAGCGGATATGTAAAATATATATCGCAACTTGAACAGATAGACTTTTTTAGAAGAGCATTAAAAAGAACTCCTTTACCGTTAGCATATACAAACGGCTTTAGTCCGCAAGTAAAAGCTGCTTTCGGTCCAGCGATAGCAGTAGGTTATGAAAGCGATTGTGAATATGTAGATTTATCATTAACTCAAAAAGTTGATTTGGAAACGATAAAACAGGAAATATCAAAAATATTGCCTGAAGGGTACAAACTTATTGGTGCAAAATATATTCCGTTAAGGTTACCTTCAATTGAAGGACTTGTAAATTTAGCACAATATACTATTAAAGGTGTTAAAATAAAGCAACAAGAAATAGATGATTATTTAAAACAAGATAAAATTTTAATTACAAAGATAAAAAAAGGTAAAGAAACTGAAGTGGATGTAAAAGAACTTATACAAAATATACAAATTGTTAATGATAATACAATAAAAATATTTTTAAAATTTGGTCCTACAAAAAATATAAAACTTGAAAAAATTTTGCAAAATCTATTGAAAATACAAGAAAAAAATATAAAAATGTTGTATACTAAAAGAGATAAGTTGTTTGTTTAAAATAAAGGAACCATATATGAAATTTAAATTTTTATTTATTTCGACTATGTTATTCTTTGTTTCAAGTGTTATTTTTGCTGAAAAGTCAATTTTATATATTAATGATAATACACATATAT
>JAFXOB010000131.1 GCA_017529005.1 Elusimicrobiota bacterium | reverse complement strand
TGAAAATCTGTACTATAGGTACTCCTTAATTGTACATTATAAATTATAAATTGCCGTTCTTGTAGTTTATTATACATTGTACATTATAAATTATAAATTGTCGTTATTATCTTGTAATCTTTACTATTTCAAATTTCATTGTTCCCGCAGGTAATACAACATCAACTTTATCTCCCGCCACATGTCCCAATAAACCTTGTGCAAGAGGGGAACCTATGGAAATTTTCATTTCGTTGGGATTTGCTTCTTCTTCATCTACAATAGAATATTCATATTCATCACCGTCTTCATCTTTTATTGTAACGGTAACACCTATGAACACTTTATTAGGATCAATATTTAATTCTTCTATAATTTTAGCTCTTGAAAGTTTTGAATCTATTTCAGCAATTCTTTGCATAAGATTTGTCAATGCTTCTTTTGCTGCATGATATTCTGCATTTTCTCTTAAGTCACCATGTTCTCTTGCTCTTGCAATTTCGTCTTGAATTTGAGGTTTTCTCTTCTGTAATCTGTTTATTTCTTCAATTAATTTGTTTCTTCCTTCTCTTGTTAAATAAATTTCTCCCATTTGTTTTTCTCCTATATAAATATTTATTAATTTTTTTGTTCGTCCAGTATTATTTTTATTACTTGAGCAAGATTGTTTGCAATTAACATATTACCGTATTTTGTACAATGACCGAAATCCCAAGCGAACAAATCTCTGAAAATATCTTTTCTGTTATCTTCTTTTAATGCCGTTCTAAAAACATTTTTGTTGCTTATATAAAAAACAGAATCGGCATATTTTGTTTTTTCTATTATTTTTTGTAAACTGCCGATATCTCTTACGGGATATTGCATAGCAATATATATTATTCCTTCCGGTATAACAGAATCAAGAATTTTTTCATATTTTTTTGATATCTCACTGTAATCGTATTTTAATCTTTCACTGTCCGCCATATCAAGGTATTTTTCTCCCGAATCAAATTGTCCGTTTAACATACAGGTTATACCTTTAATTCCGTATCTGAATTCCGGTTTTATAGTCGTATCTTCATAAATTGTGTTTAACAATTCATCAAAAGTAACAGGTTTTTTATCATCGGAATAATATTTATCAATAATTTTTACCGACAATTCATTGTTTTGTGCATAAGGATTTAATAAAATACCTTCTTTTTCTTCAACAAATACTTTTGATAAATCCTGCTCGGAACTTTTAGATAAAATAAAATCGGAAATTTGTTGCTGGGTTTTATCTCTTAATTCTAAATCTTCTAAATTTGTAATAATTTCTCTTTTATCTAATACATTATTATCTTTATCAATTTTTACATTTTTTAATTTAAAATGCTCTATTATTAACTGTATCAAATATATTGTCTTTATTTTTGAATAAGCTTTAAAAGAATAATCTATTGTATCATTTATGCCTATCATTCCTACAACAATATTCGGTTTTATGTTATCAATATTAACTTTTAAATTTTTTGCTATATTATCCAAATTAATACCCGCATATCCGGAATCTATAATCACAAAATTTTTTTCGGGAATATATTGCTTTAAATATTGTCCCAAATAAACGGGATATTGGTTTTGTGTTGTCGATTCTCCGATGCACATAATCTTTATATCATTTTGCTTGGATAAAGATACGGATTTTTTTTGATTATAAAAATAAGAATGTTTTTTATACAAACTTATAATTTGCAAAGAGCTTTCCAATATTATAAGAGCAATAAAAACTCCTGAAAAAACCAATACGGAAAATTTAAATAGTTTTTTTATAAAGTTGAACAATTTTCTTTACCCACTTATCTTCAGGAACTTTACAGATTATTTTACCTTTTTGAAATAAAATACCTTCTCCTATTCCTCCGGCTATTCCGAAATCAGCTTCTTTTGCTTCTCCGGGGCCGTTTACAACACAACCCATAACTGCAATTTTTACATTCTTTGTTGCATTCTTTTTTTGAACTTTTGATAAAGCAACTTCCAGTTCATCGACTATCTTTATTAAATTTACTTTTGTTCTCGAACAAGTCGGACAGGATATTAATTCTATACCGGTTGTTCTTAAATTCAAAGATTGTAATATTTGATAAGCAACTCTGACTTCTTCAACAGGATTTGCGGTAAGAGACACTCTTATTGTATCACCTATTCCCTGCGCAAGCATTATGCCTAGTCCTACAGAAGATTTGATCGTTCCTCTGAAAACAGAACCTGATTCCGTAATTCCCAAATGGGTAGGATAGTTTCTTTTAGTTGCAAACAATTTATAAGCTTCTATTGTTGTTTGAACATCCGATGCTTTAAGAGAAACGGCTATATCG
>JAFXOB010000130.1 GCA_017529005.1 Elusimicrobiota bacterium | reverse complement strand
TATTCAAGTATATAAAGATATTGTTGATAAGTTTTTTGGAACAGTTTATGCCAATAGGGCAAGTGATAAGTTGAAATAATTTTGGGGTTCATAATGAAAAAAGTTTATTTAGCTTTTTTATGGCATCAGCATCAACCTATATATAAAAATCCTTTAAACAATATTTATGAATTACCGTGGGTAAGACTTCACGCAACAAAAGATTATTATGATATGGTTGCAATTTTGGATAATTATTCCAAAGTAAAAGTGAATGTAAATTTAGTGCCGTCATTATTGGTTCAACTTGATGAATATTCTAAAGGTATAGCAAAAGATAAATTTTTAGATTTAACTTTAAAACCTGTTTTAGAATTATCTGATGATGAAAAAGTTTTTATTTTAATGAATTTTTTTATGGCAAATTGGGATACAATGATATTTCCTTATAACAGATATCATCAATTGTTGGAAAAAAGAGGAAAACAAACAAGTGAAGCAGATGTTAGAAGAATATTGAATTATTTCAAAAATGAAGATATTAGAGATTTACAAGTTTGGTTTAATTTATCTTGGTTTGATCCTTATTGGAGAAAAAATGATGAATTTATAAACTCGCTTTATGTTAAGGGAAGAGATTTTACCGAAGATGAAAAACATAAATTGATAGATAAACAACTTGAAATTTGCGGAAAGATTGTTGCTAAACATAAAGAATTGCAGGATAAGGGACAAATAGAGGTATCGGTAACACCTTTTTATCATCCGATAATGCCTTTATTGTGTGATACAAACAATGCTTTGGATGCAACGCCTAATATTGTTTTACCCAAAAAAAGATTTTCTCATAAAGAAGATGCAATATGGCATGTTCAATCTGCAATAAATTATTATGAGCAATTATTCGGAAGAAAACCTACTGGAATGTGGCCTTCGGAAGGTTCTGTTTGTGATGAGGTTGTAAAAATAGTATCGGATAATGGTATAAAGTGGATTGCAACGGATGAAGCTATATTAAATGGTAGTTATAGAAAAGCTTGTGAAAACAGAAAGAATTTGTTTAGACCATACAATGTGGCAATTGATGGTAAATATGTAAATATGATTTTTAGAGATCATGGTTTGTCTGATTCAATAGGTTTTGTATATTCAAAATGGAATCCGGATGATGCCGTAAGAGATTTTATAACAAAGGTAAAGAATATAGGTAATTATGCAAGGGATGAATATTATGCTCCGTTGGTTTCTGTAATTCTTGATGGCGAAAATTGTTGGGAATATTATCAAAACGACGGATGGGATTTCCTATCTAAATTATATGCAGCATTAGATAAGGATGATGAAATAGAAACTGTAACAATTACCGATTATCTAAACAGATTTCCGCCAAAAGATACGATAAATCATTTAATGGCAGGTTCTTGGATTGACGGGAATTTCGGTATATGGATAGGACATAATGAAGATAATACTTCATGGCAATATGTAGGTCAGACAAGAGATTTTATCGTTGAATATACAAAGGCACATCCTGATTTTATCGGTACGGAGTTAGAAAAGCAAATATGGAAAATTTTGTATGCAGCTGAAGGTTCGGATTGGAATTGGTGGTATGGAGATGACCATTCTTCCGGTAATGATGGGATGTTTGATTTATTATTTAGACAGCATTTGATTGCAATATATACTTTGTTAAATGAAAAGGTGCCGGATTATTTGTATAAAGCTATTAAAGGGCAACAACATGTAGCTAATAGTAGTAGTAATTTTTATATGCCTACGGCATTGATATCTCCTACTATAGATGGCGAGATAACAAATTTTTTTGAATGGAAAAGAGCTGGTTTATATGTAGTTGGCCATAGCGGTGGTTCTATGCATCAAGTTGCAAGCACAATAAATTTTTTCAACTATGGATTTGATTTGGAAAATATATATTTAGCATTGAGTTTAAATGTTGAAAAGAATTCTAAAGAAATAGAAAATTTCTGTTTTAATATCAATTTTTTGGAACCAAAGAAAATTAAAATTTCTTTTAAGTTTGATATCAATCATAATGTTGTTGAGTTTAGTTGCTTTAACGAAGATAAACAAGAAAGAAAAAATTTATGTTTGGATGAAATAAAATTTAAAACGATAATAGAATTAAAAATTCCGATTAAAAGTTTAGATTTACAAGATAATTATAAAAATATAGAATTTACTATTAGTGTAGATAAGGATAGTATGGAAGTTGAAAGATGGCCGTATCAATCTTCTGTAATTATACCTAAACCTACTAAAAATTTTAATATTTTGTCTTGGACAGTATAAATTTGTTAAAATAAAAATATTAAATTATGATAGAAAAAGAAATAAAAATAAAAAACACTGTATTTAAAGGTATAGAATTAGATTTGTGTGATAACAGTAAGTTATTAGTTATAACCGGTAAGAAAGGTTATATTATGTGTGGCTATTTAAATATAAATACCGCACAAAAAAGAAATGATGTTGCATGTATTGTAACCGGTGTCAAAACAATAGAAGATATGTTAAATTCCAAAGTTGTTGCCCTAACAGTAAAGGCACAAAGTCTTGGAATAAATATGGATATGGATGTAAATAAAGTACTTGAAATTTTGGCTGAATAGTGTTAATAAGGAGTAAAAAATGGCAGAAAGCATTGACATTAAAAGTTTAAATGAAAAAGTAAAACAACAGTCTTTGGCTATTGTCGGATTATTAAGCGAAGTATCAAAAGTTATAGTAGGTCAAAGTTATATATTGGAAAGAATGTTGGTTGGACTTCTGTCTGATGGGCATATTTTATTGGAAGGCGTTCCGGGCCTTGCCAAAACCTTAGCTGTAAACACAATGGCAAAGGCTGTTTCCGGAGATTTTAAAAGAATACAATTTACACCTGATTTATTACCCTCGGATTTAACGGGAACTTTAATATATGATTCTAAACAAGGTAATTTTAATGTTAAAAAAGGTCCTGTTTTTTCAAATTTTATATTGGCAGATGAAATAAATAGGGCTCCTGCAAAAGTTCAAAGTGCTTTTTTGGAAGCTATGCAAGAAAGACAAGTTACAATCGGTGAAATTACATATCCGTTACCTGATCCGTTTTTAGTTTTGGCAACTCAAAATCCTATAGAACAGGAAGGAACTTATCCTTTGGCTGAAGCTCAAGTTGATAGGTTTATGCTTAAATTAAAATTGGATTATCCCACAGAACAGGAAGAAAGAGCAATTTTAGAAAGATATTCTACAAGAAAAAAAATAGAAGTAAAACCTGTTGTAACATTGCAGGATTTGGAAGAAGCTAAAAAAGCGGTTGATGAAATATATGTCGATGATAAAGTTAAAAATTATATTGTTGATATAGTTATTGCTACAAGAAAACCGGAAAAATATGGTCTTGAAAATTTGAAAAATCTTATAGCATTCGGGGCATCTCCAAGGGCAACAATTAATTTGAATAGGGCGGGAAAAGCATTAGCCTTTTTAAAAGGCAGAGGTTTTGTAACTCCTGAAGATATTAAAGATATAGGTCCGGATGTTTTAAGACATAGAGTTCTTACAACTTATGATGCCGATGCACAAGAGTTGACAAGTGATGATATAATAAAACAAATTTTTGATGGTGTTGAAGTTCCGTAGGATTTTATTTTGATAATTGTATTGGAGTGGACAATTGTTAAAGACAGAGATATTATCAAAAATAAAAAAAATAGAATTAAGATCAAAAAAACTTGTTGATGATGTTTTCTCGGGAAAGTATCATAGTGTTTTTAAAGGACAAGGATTGGAATTTAGTGAAGTAAGAGAATATGTTCCGGGAGATGATGTCAGAAGAATATCTTGGAATGTTACGGCTAGAAGAAACAAGCCTTATATAAAGAAGTACGATGAGGAAAGAGAACAAACAGTAATGTTTGTTGTTGATTTAAGTGCTTCAGGTCAGTTTGGTAGTAAAGATGTTACAAAAAAAGAATTAATTGCAGAACTTACGGCAGTGCTTGCTTTTTCTGCACTTAAAAATAGTGACAGAGCAGGTCTTCTTACTTTTACTGATATTGTAGAACAATATATAAAACCTAAGAAGAATAAAAAGCATATTTTGAGACTTATAGATGTGATTTTAAGTTATAAGCCGAAAAATAAAAAAACAAATATAGAAAATGCGCTTAGATCTTTAAATAAGTTGTGTAAAAGAAAAGCTTTAGTATTTTTAATATCAGATTTTTATGATTCAAAATTTGATAGTTTATTGAAAGTTACTGCAAGAAAACATGATTTGGTTTGTATAAAAATATCGGACCCGAAAGAGAAAGAAATACCTAAATATGGAATTTTTAGATTACAAGATGCAGAAACCGGAATATTAACAGAAATAGATTTTTCATCCAAAGAAGTTAAAGAAGAGTATTATAAAAATTTAAATTTACATGAAACTTATTTAGATGAAACATTTAAAGTTGCAAAGACAGATGTTATGGATATATATACGGATAAACCATATATATTAGAACTGATAAAGTTTTTTAAGTCTAGACAACAAAAGGCATTAAAACATTATTAAAATATATATTTTTTTGGAGGAAGTATGAAAAAATTTGTTAGTTTTTTTGTTATGGCAACATTTTTATTTAATGTTACTTGTGCTATGGCTGCGGGTGTTGTTAATGAAAATGAAAAAGATCCGGATGCACAGTATGAAATCGGTATGAAATTTATGGAAGGGAAAGAAGTTGGTAAAAATTATGTTCAGGCATATAATTGGTTTAAAAAAGCAGCATTACAAGGGCATGCAAAAGCACAATACGAATTAGCCGGTTTGTGTGCCAGTGGAGCAGGTAATGTTCATCAGAGCGATAAAGAAGCATTCAAATGGTATGAAAAAGCCGCAGCTCAGGGAGTAGGTGAAGCTAAATATTATCTAGGTGAAATGTATGAAAATGCTAGAGCTACAGAAAAGAATGTTGAGAAGGCTTTAAAATATTATGAAGAGTCTGCTTCATACGGATATGTTGAAGCACAGTATTATATGGGTGAGCTTTATTACAATGGAAATTTAGTAAGAAAAAATTATGAGAAAGCATATAAATGGTATCTTAAAGCGGCAGAACAAGGAGACAAAAGAGCTCAATTTTGTTTAGCTGAAATGTATAAAAAAGGAGAAGGAACTCAAAAAAATGAAGAAAAGGCACTTCAGTATTATAAAGAGTCTGCTAATCAGGGATATGCTAAAGCAGAAAATGAATTAGGCAGTTATTATTATGATAGAGGAAATTATAAAGCTGCATTGAAGTGGTATGATGAGGCTGCTAACCAAGGAAATGCTGATGCAGAATATGCTTTAGGTCTTATTTATTATAAAGGTGAAACAGGAAGAATTAATTTGGCAGCATCGTTGGAATATTTTAGAAGAGCAATGGTTAATGGAAATAATGATGCAATATTTATGTTGGGAGAGATGTATTATAACGGTTATGAGGTAGATAAAGATTATGTTGAAGCAATGGATTATTATACTGAATATGAAAGATTAACTCATAGTAGTGATGCACAATATATGATGGGAAAAATGTATTATGAAGGTGAAGGTGTAAAAAAGATGTTGAGACTGCAAAAAAATGGTTGAAAAAGGCAGCAGAACAAGGTAATGAGGATGCTGTTGCAAAGTTAGAAGAAATGGGTATGAAAGATCTTAATAAAACCTCAGATGTTGCTTTTAAGATAGAACCGATAAAAACTAATAAAACAGAAAATAAAATAGAAGAACAGTCAAAACTTGTTGATGAAAATATTAATAATCAAGTAAATACAATTGAAAAAAATATTGATAATGTAAAAAATGAAGAAAATAAGGGTAAAGAAAAATTAAACGAAGCAAAAGAAAATACAAAGGCAGAAGCCAAGGCGGCAGAAGCAAAAGCGAAAGAAGAAGCAAAGGCTCAAGCAGATAAGTTGAAAGCAGAAAAAGCAGAGCAGGAAAGAATAGCAAAAGAAGAGAAAGCCAAAGCCCAGGCAGAAGCCAAGGCGGCAGAAGCAAAAGCGAAAGAAGAAGCAAAGGCTCAAGCTGATAAATTGAAAGCGGAGAAAGCAGAGCAGGAAAGAATAGCAAAAGAAGAAAAGGCAAGAGCTCAAGCAGAAGCCAAGGCAGCAGAAGCAAAAGCAAAAGAAGAAGCAAAGGCTCAAGCAGATAAATTGAAAGCCGAGAAGGCAGAACAGGAAAGATTAGCAAAAGAAGAAAAAGAAAGAGCCAAAGCAGAAGCCAAGGCGGCAGAGG
>JAFXOB010000129.1 GCA_017529005.1 Elusimicrobiota bacterium | reverse complement strand
CACCTGAACAATTAGTTGATGAAATTAACTCTATTATTGATTTTGTTGCAGATACTATGGCAATATTTGGTATGGAATTTGAAGTTGAACTTTCAACCAGACCGGAAAGCTATGTTGGTGAACTAGAAAATTGGAACAAGGCAGAAGCAGGTTTAAAAGAAGCAATGGAACGCAGAGGAATGAAGTATGACATCAATGAAGGTGACGGCGCATTCTACGGTCCGAAAATTGACTTTAAGGTCAAGGACGCAATCGGAAGAACTTGGCAATGTGCTACAATTCAGCTTGACTTTAACCTTCCTGCAAGATTTGATATCAAATACCAAGATAAAGACGGCAGCATGAAAACTCCTCTTATGCTCCACAGAGTAATCTTCGGTTCAATGGAAAGGTTCCATGGTATCTTGATTGAACACTATGCAGGTTGCTTCCCGGCATGGCTTGCTCCGACACAAGTGTCTATAGTTCCGATTTCTAACGAAAAACATGTCGATTTCGCTGAACAAGTTTACAAGAAAATGCGTGAAGCAGGATTAAGAGTCAACCTTGATGACCGCTCTGAATCTATGAACTACAAGATTAGAGAATCTTTGCAAGACAAGAAAATCAACTATGTTTGTGTAATCGGTGACAAAGAAATTGAGTCAAACTCTGTTGCTGTAAGAGCAAGAGGAATCGGTCAGGTAGGTACTTTAAGCGTAGATGAATTTATTTCTAAATTAAAAGAAGAAATCTCATCACGTTCAAACAACTCTTTTGCAAAAGGGGTAAATGTTTAGAGCCGGTTAACAACTTTAGATATTTTAATAAGATATAACAAAAAGCGTTCAATTTTAAAAAGTTGGGCGCTTTTTAAACAGTATGGTGTATTAGGATAAGTATAAAAATTTACACATATTAACTCCTAGCAAAAAATTTTTTTACCGGTTTTTAAATGTTTATATAAGTAAAAGGAGTTAATATGTTACAACCGATTTCAAAAGAGTTAATGATTGATGTTAAACTGCTTATTAATCCAAAAAAATTTTATAAAGCAAAACACTATGCAGAAGCTGCAAATCCTCGGGATTTAGAAATGACTATTGCAGGATGTCAAAGACCGGTTGTAAATAATTATGCTGTTGAAGTTAGCAACCTAAAAGATAACATAAGTATAATATTACAAACATTGAAAAATAAATGTGTTATTAATATTGATCCGGCACAGCAGGATTTGGAAGTAGTAAATGATCATTTAGGCGAGGTTTTACTAAACCTAAGAAACAAAATGAAAAAAAGTTATGACGGAATAGTCGGATTTGTAACCGGTGGAAGGGCTTATGATCCTGCAAACAAATTTGCAGAAAAAAGTGTTAAGTTAACAGATGCAATTTGCGAATTTATGGAGTTGGAGCGAATACCTTCCACTAAAATTTTGGAACAAAATATTGATAAAAATTCAAAAGGATTTGATGTTTACTCTCACAGGCAAAATGTAGTTTTATCAAACGGTATAATTGATAATTTTGCAAAAATAGAAACTGCCTCCAAAGAAAATTTGCAAAATATAGGTGAACAATATTTTGATATATTTGAAGTTTCCCCATACGCACCAATAAAAATTGTTAATGAGATACTGCCAGATAAAAGCACAAATCTTAGATTTATTAGTCGGTAATTTTGGGATAATGTTCTATATAAAAATCTTCAAATCTGTCTTCTAAAATAGCTTGCCTTGCTCCTTTAACGAAGTTTAACAGGAATTTGATGTTGTGTATAGACATCAAAGCTTGTCCGGTTCCTTCGCCGCACTTGTAGAGGTGACGGATGTATGCTCTTGAGTGGTTCT
>JAFXOB010000128.1 GCA_017529005.1 Elusimicrobiota bacterium | reverse complement strand
TTCGTACCAATTTATATTTGGATAATTTTTTATTATTGATTTTATTAAGTATAAATTTTGTTGTTTTTTAATTTGTCTGTGTTTTTTGCAATGTCTTCTATTATTGTTATTTTATCTTGTGGAATGTTTATATTTTTTTCAGCAGTGTTTAATTCTGAATACTTTAATTTGTTTTCGATATGATCTTTTATTAATATAATTAATCTATAAAGTCTTAGTTTATAGTACCAATGCTCATTTTGCATAATATAAGGTTTATCAGAAAAAGCATCATTGGTACCTATTATATCCGGATTATATTTTGATAATTTTTTTTCAATTATTTCATAAAATAAATATTCTGTGTTTTTTCCTGAACAACCTTCATCGATGACATTAAATTTATTGCTTTTTGCTTTTTTGTCTAATATTTTTTGTAGTATCGGCGGCCATTGTTCATCGGTAGTAGATTCACCTAAACATAGTATTGTTATTGTATTAGGATCTTTTTTTAGGTTATTTCTATATTTTTTTATTGTTATTAAAGTAAAACCTGCTATTTGTAGACTTATTTCCAAAATTATCAAACTTAATAATATTCCGATAATTGTTAATGATATTTTTTTTAATATTTTCATTTTTTTTGCTTTTTTATCGTTTTGTCGTTAATTATACATTGTAAATTACAAATTATAAAGTGTCTTTTCTATTTTCCGACACAGAATTTTGAAAACACTGTATGTAAAATGTCTTCTTTAGTATCTATTCCTAAAATTTCATTTAAAGAATTTAAAGTGTTTTGAGTTTCAAAAGAAACAATTTCATCGCTATCACCTTTATCTATAAGGTTTAAAATATTGCTTAATTGTTCTTTAATTTTACAAATTAAATTATATTGCCTTGTATTTAAAAGTATGGTAGTGTTTTCTTCAATATCTTTTAAATTCATCAATTCAAAAATCTTATTTAATATATTTTCTATAGGAGTTTTGTTTATTGTTGAAAAGGATATACTTGTATTTATATCAACTATGTTTTTTAGTTCATTCAACGATGTTTTTTGTTTTAAATCAGATTTGTTTAAAATAACTATTGCTTTTTCTTGTTTATTTTTCAACAAATTTGCAATTTGTTTATCATTATCGTCCAAATCAATACTTGAATCTATAATCCATAAAATTATATCTGCTGTTTCTATTGATGATTTTGATCTTTCTTGTCCGATTTTTTCTATTGTGTTTGTTGTATGATACCTTATACCTGCAGTATCTATTATTGTAAATGTAATTCCTTTATATTCAACTGTTTCTTCTATTGTATCTGTGGTTGTTCCTGCAATATCTGTTACAATTGCTCTTTGGTAACCTAATATTGAATTTAAAATTGAAGATTTACCAGCATTGGGCTTTCCCACAATCGCAATCTTTATTCCGTTAATTATCAATTTACTTAAAGAATATGAAGAAATAAGATTATTAATTTGAGAAATGATATTTTGCATATTTTCTTTTTTTTGTTTTCTTGTTAAAAAATCTATATCTTCTTGCGGATAATCAAGAGAAACTTCAAGATATGCAAATAATGCAGTTAAATCTTGTTTAATTTTTTTTATTTGATTTGATAAAGAGCCTTGTAAAGAATTCAGTGCAAGTTCTACAGATTTTGAATTCGAACTATTTATTAACGCATTAACGGCTTCCGCTTCGGATAGATCCATTTTTCCGTTAATAAAAGCTCTGTAAGTAAATTCACCTTTATCTGCCATTCTTAAACCTTTTGACAGCAACAGATTTATTATTTGTTGAACTATTAAAGTATTGCCATGAGTAGATATCTCAATTGTATCTTCACCGGTATAAGTATGAGGTGCTTTTAAATAATATAAAAGTACTTCATCAAGTTTTTTATCATTATTATAAATATAACCATGATAAACTTTTTTATCTTCTATTTCTATAGATTTACGATTTTTTGTAAAAAAAACAGAAGATACTACCGTTTTTGCAATACTACCACTTATTCTTATGATAGCTAAAGCAGACTTTATATTGCCTGTAGCAAGAGCTACTATAGTATCTTCCTGTTTAAATAAATTCATTAATTTTTATCTATTGATAACTTTACTCCGACTTTTCTCATTGTACCTTCACCTTCGGAGAAAGTATCAAAACCGCCAAGATTTTTAAAATATTGGTGAATAAATTTTCTGTCTCTTGCAGACATTGGATCAAATCTATATATTTTTTTTGTTCTTTTAACATACTCTATTGCTTTATTTATAATAGTTTTTAATCTTTCTTGTTGTTTTTGTCTATAGCCTTCAGTATCAATACTTACTTTAGCTCTTGTTGATGAGTTTGTATTTAACATAAGTTGAATAACATATTCCAATGCATTTAAAGATTGTCCGCTTCTTCCTATCAACAAACTTCCGCTGTCTGTGGAAACTTCTATGTTTACTGTATCTTCATCATGACTGACTTTTAGATCATTGATTTTTATACTCATCATTGAAATTAGTTTAGATGTATATTCTTGTGCATTTTTGCAAGCTAAATCAAAATTTATTTCTTTCTTAGGTTCTTCTTTCTTTTCTTTTTTTGTTGCTTTTACTTGATTTTTATCTTTTATTGTTAAAAGTACTCTCGCAGGTTTTGACCCCATAAGACCGAAAAGACCTTTCGTTCCTTCATCTAAAACTTTTATTTCAACATCTTCTTTTGAACAATTTAATTCTTGCAAACCTTTTTCTATGGCATCTTCTATATTTTTACCTGTTTTTTCAAGCTCTTTTTGCATTTTTTACCCCCGAAGAATTTTGTTCATATTTTCTTAAAACAAAAAATTGAACGAATATTGATACTACACTATTTGTAAGCCAATATAATACCAGTCCGGAAGGAAACCCCCAGAACATTAAAGTAAATATTATAGGCATTATATACATCATTTTTCTTTGAGTTGGATCTGAAGTTGCTGTCGTCATTTTCTGTTGTAAAAACATTATTAAACCCATAATCAAAGGTAACATATTAAATGAAATTGAACCTATATAAAATAAAGAATCACTTGCAGATAAATCTTTTACCCATAAAATCCAAGGGGAATATCTTAACTCATAAGCATTTCTTAATGTTTGAAACAATGCCCAGAAAATAGGTAATTGTAAAAGCATTGGCAAACATCCGCCGAAAGGATTTACTTTATGTGTTTTATATAAATTCATCATTTCTACTTGTAATCTTTTCGGATCGTTTTTATACTTTGTCTGAATCTCTTTCATTATAGGCTGAATTTTTTTCATTCCTGCCATGGCTCTAAAACTTTTTAATGTTAACGGCAAAACAAGTATCTGTATTATTATTGTCATTATTATAATAGCCCAACCGTAATTGTTAGTTAAACTATATAATGCAAATAAAGCCGATGTAGCAAGTTTTCCTAAAAATCCGAAGAATCCGAAATCAACTGTTTTGTCAAACCCCATATCAAAAGTTTTTAAATATGAGTAAGATTTTGGTCCTACATAAAATTTTAATGAGAAATTTTGTACAGTTTCTTCTTGTTTTACCTTAGCACTAAACATTAAAACAGGAGGCATTCTTTTATTTTGTTTAACCATTCCTACATTTGAATAGTTTAATGAATTGTCAGGTATAATGGCAGCAAGGAAATATCTGTTGTCTATTGCTACCCACTTATATAATTGTGCAGGATTACTTTCTGTTTTAATTTTTTCCAGTTTTGCAGGTTTTGTAGAAGTATAACCTACAACTCTTGTAACAGATACATTTTCTTTTAATTCTTTATCATCCGTTCCAAGTCCCGGTCCCCAATTAAATTCTATTTCCGGAAGTTTTGCATCCTGCGTTAATTTTTCAAGTTTAATATCTATTGCATGTAAATAATCTTTCGATAAATCGAAAGTTTTTGTTATTTTCCAATTTTGTATTGAAGTATGTGATAATACTAACTTACTATCTGTTTTTTCAACTATTTCATAAACTGAACCGGGAAAATTAGCAAGAACCGGGGAAGCTTCCGGTAAAACCAAATCAACTAAAGCATTGTTTTTTTCTTTTATATACCAATGTTTTATTGCTGCACCTTTATTTGAAAATACTGCTTTATATTTCTCTGTTTCTATTGTTATTTCTTCTTCAGGAATATTTTCAATTTTTGAAATGATTTCTTGTTTAGAAACCGTTTCTTGGTTTGTTATATTAAGATTTTGACCGTTATTTTCTTGTTGTTGAGATAGCGTTTGTTGCTGTTGTTGTAATTGAATTTGTTGCTCGTTCTGTTTTGGTTGAAAAAACATATACCATGCTAATAAAAAAACAGTTGAGCACAACACGAACATAAATGTATTTTTTTGCATTTGATACCTGCCTATACTTATACTTTATTCTTTTGGGACCGGATCATATCCGCCTTCACAAAAAGGATGACATTTAAGCAATCTTTTAATTGATAAATATAATCCCTTAAATACTCCGAATCTTTCGATTGCTTCATAAGCATAAGCTGAACAAGTAGGATAAAACCTGCATCTTGGGGGGGTAAGTGACGAAAATTTTCTATATATTCTAATAAGAAAAAGCAAAATATGTTTCATACTAAACTATATATTGTTATAAAACTTTGCACTTTCTAAACAATCCAAAACAGCACTCTTTAGTTTGCTGTACCCTGTCGATGTAATTTGAGGTTTTAATATAAAAATTATATCTAAACCCGGTGTCAGCTTATGTTTATTAGTTCTAAAGATTTCTCTTAATCTTCTTTTTGCCGTATTTCTTATTACGGCTTTTCCTATTTTTCTTGATGTTATCAAACCTAACCTTCTGATTTCATTATTATCTTTTCTTTTTAATACATAAATATTAACAAAAACAGTTTTAAGTTTTTTTCCGTTTTTTAAAACTCTGTTAAAATCTGTAGAAGTATGTAATCTTTCAAGATAACAAAAAGAAAAACCTTTACTGCTACTAAGCATCTTATGCTGAAAGTGTTGCTCTACCTTTTTTTCTTCTGGCACTTAATACCTTTCTTCCGCCTGCTGTTGCCATTCTGGCTCTAAAACCAATTTTCTTTTTTCTTCTTTCTTTGTTTGGTTGAAAAGTTCTCTTTGTCATTTTAAACCTCTTTTAATATTTACAGAATAATTTAATAATTATACTTTAAAAATAATAATATATCAAATTTTTGTTAAAATTTATAGATTATTATGTCTTTCAAATGCCAATATTGTATTGTGTAACAACATTGTTATTGTCATAGGTCCTACTCCACCGGGAACAGGTGTAATATTTATATTCATATCTTTTACGGAATCAAAATCTACATCACCGTAAAGTTTCTTATCTTCACATCTGTTAATACCTACATCTATAATTGTTGCACCATCTTTTATAAAATCTTTGTTAACAAACTTAGCTTTACCTATTGCTGCAATTAAAATATCAGCGTTTCTTGTGATTTCTTTTAAATTTTGTGTTTTTGAATGTGCCATAGTTACGGTTGCATTATTTGCAAGCATAAGCATAGATACCGGTTTACCTACCAAATTTGATCTTCCTAATATAACGACATTTTTTCCTTGAATATCTATATTTGAATATTTTAGCAAATAAACTACTCCCATAGGCGTACAGGATACTAATAATTTTTGTGAAACTATTTCATTCCAAGATTTTACCAATGTTAACATACCGGCATTGTAAGGATGTAAACCGTCCACATCTTTATCCGGTGCA
>JAFXOB010000127.1 GCA_017529005.1 Elusimicrobiota bacterium | reverse complement strand
TGGTGCATCTTCATATATTATTCCAATCATTTTATTTTGGTTCGGAATACTTTATTTCATAACATCAACAATACTAAGAACAAGAATAGATTTAGTTTTAGCTGTGGTATCTATTACTTTATCATCTATTTTATTTTCTTTAATAAAAGTCACATTTAATTTGAAACTTCAAGATGGCGGATGGTTAGGAAATGTATTATATCCATTCTTTCTGAAATTTTTCGGTAATTATACATCCATATTAATTATAGGTATATTTTTTATATTTTTTATCGCTGCTTTTTTTAGAATATCATTATTAAAACTTATAAAATATATAGTAAAATCAACTATTGATGATATTAAACAATGGTATGAATATAGAAAAGCAAAAAAACAAGACAAACCTACAATTGTCAATAACAGATCTAAAAAAGAGCAAGAAGAAGATATCCCTTTTGAACAAACGGAAAAGCCAAGAATAATTGACAGCAGACAAACCAACAAAAAAGAAGATAAAGATGATTTCGTGAAAGAACAAATAAAAGCAGCTAAAGAACAAGAACAGAAAGTTGTTCAAATTAAAGAAGAAGAAAAAATTGAAGAAAAACAACAAGAACCCGAACCTGTAAGTGAACCTAAACCTGTAGTTAAACAAGAAAAAATAGATACAAAAACATTTAAATATACACTACCTCCGGTAAATCTTTTAAGTGAAGGAGCCTTAAATACACAAATAAACGAATCCGAACTTCAAGAAAGAGCCGAAGCATTGAGAGAAGCATTAAAATCTTTTAAAATAGATGCCGTTGTTCAAGATATTATTCCGGGACCGGTTATTACAAGATACGATATTGTTCTTGCTCCGGGTGTGAAAATGCAGTCCGTAATGAATATAAAGAATGATATTTCACTTGCAATGAAAACTGCAGCTATAAGAATAGAAGCTGTTCCCGAAAAATCGGCAGTCGGTATAGAAATACCTAACCCGAAAGCATCAATGGTAAGTTTAAGAGATATTATAGATACGGAAGAGTTTCATAATTCAAAATCTTTATTAACTTTAGCAATAGGAACAAAAACAGACGGTAGCGGATATATTTCAAACTTAGCAAAAATGCCTCATTTACTTATTGCCGGAGCTACCGGTTCCGGAAAAAGTGTCGGTGTTCATAACATTATTTTATCTATTTTGTATAAAGCAAGACCTGATGAAGTAAAATTTATATTGATAGATCCTAAAAAAGTTGAAATGACATTATACAAAGATATTCCACACTTATATAACCCTTGTTGTATGGCAGATGATGCAGAGGTTATTACAAGACCGAATGAAGCTTCCGATGCTTTAAAAAAATTGGTTAAAGTAATGGAAGACAGATATGAAAAATATGCAAGTATTTCCGTTAGAAACATTGAAGACTATAATGCTAAAATGGTAGCGGAAGGCGGCGACAAAGATTATTATATAATTGTTATTATAGATGAGTTGGCGGATTTGATGATGGTTGCTTCTAAAGAAATTGAAGATTCCATTCAAAGACTTGCACAAATGGCAAGAGCCGTAGGAATACATTTGATACTTGCAACACAAAGACCTACTGTAAATGTTATAACCGGCACAATTAAAGCTAATTTCCCGGCAAGACAATCGTTCCAAACGGTGTCTGCGGTAGATTCTAAAGTTATTCTCGACAGTATAGGTGCCGAAAGTTTGATAGGTAAAGGAGATATGTTATTCTTACCGCCATCAGAACCAAGACCGGTAAGACTTCAGGGGGCATTTGTATCTCTAAAAGAAATTGAGCAAGTTGTAAAATTTATAGCGGATCAGGATTTTCCTAAATTTTATGAACCTCTTACTCATGAAGTAAGCCAAGCTGCGGCAGCAACTGCGGAAGACAAAGCAATTAAAGATCTTATACCCGCACTAAAACTTATTCTTGAAAGAAGAAGAATATCTCAAGATTTGTTAAAAGCACAATTTGGCGGTTCGGCAAGAGCAACAAATGTGTTAAGTTTTTTGGAATATAAAGGTTTTATTCATAAGCCTGAAGGAACAAATCGTTGGGAAATAAACTATAATTTAGTAGAGGATTATTTAAGATTAAATGATAATTAAAAATTTATTAAAATCATTGTCCGTTATTTTATTATTATTTGTTACTTCTAATGTTTTTTGTCAACAAACGAAACAACAAGATATAGATAACATTTTTTCAAAGTTAGAAAAACAAGATTCTACAATAAAAGATTTGCAAGCTGACTATTTCCAAACATTAACTTATCTTACAACTGATGAACAATTTAAATCGGAAGGTATTTTTAAACATAAAAAACCGAATTTTATAAGTTTGACACAAACAAAACCGTCAAAACAATTTACATATATTGACGGAAAACACATAACAACTTATGTTCCGGACAATAAACAAGCTATAGTTGAAAAATGGAAAGATGTTATAAACAGTGATATGCTTTTAACTTCCGTTTTTAAATTTATAAAGAATTGGAAAACATTTAAAAAAGAGTATATTGTAGAACTTAAAGAAGAAACAAAAGTGGATTATTCTTTTTTAATAAAGCCTATTAACTCAAAAGAAAATTGGAACATGACTATTACCGTAAGTAAAAGTTAATCACTAATAACATCAACTTCTTTCAACAATGGAAACTTTATAGTTGATGTAAAATTAACAAATTATAAGTTAAACAATAATTATTCAAACGATATATTTAAATTTATCGCTCCAAAAAATGTTGATGTAATAGAATTATAGAGGTTTATTTATGAACGGTCCGGGAAAAGTTTTACAACAAGCCAGAAAGAAAAAAAGATATTCTTTAGATAAAATTCATAAAGCTACAAGAATAAAAAAAGAATTTATAGAAGGCCTTGAAAATGATAATGTTTCTGCTTTTCCTGCTGAACTTTATTATAAAAATTTTTTAAAAACTTATGCTCAATTTTTAGCATTAGATCCTAACGAAATGATAAATCTGTACGAGCAATCAAAATTGGAACAACAAGAAGATTTATTTAAACAAAGCAATATTAACATAGAAAATAAATTCGTTGAATTTTATAAAAAAAACAAACAAACATTTATTTATATAGGTTATGGACTTATCGGAATTCTTTTAGTATGCATAATAGTTATGCTTATTCCAACTAAACAAGTCTCTAATCAAGAACCTCAAAAAACTCCAATAGTAAAAAAAGAACAAACAAATAATACACAAGTACCACAAAAGCCGACAGAACAAAAACTATATATTAAAGCTATTGCCGATACTTGGATAAAAGTTATCGGTGATGATAAAAAACTTTTTGAAAGCATTTTATACAAAGATAAAACTTTTGAAGCCGTAACAAAACAAGAATTTAATATAAAAATAGGAAATATTGACGGAATAGAAGTTTATTTTAACGATAAACCGGTAGACATTTCAAATGGTGCTTCAAACAGTAAAGTAAACACAATAACGTTAAAAAGAGATTAATAATATTGAAAAACAATAAAGTATCTTTTATCACTTTAGGTTGTTCTAAAAATACGGTTGAAGCAGAATCAATAATAGGTTTATTTTTGAAAGAAGGGTATGAAATATCCGGTGATTTATCAAACACTGATATTATTATTATTCACACATGTTCTTTCATACAAGATGCACAAGCAGAATCCCATTACCAAATACAACAAGCAGGATTATTAAAACAAAAAAATAAAAATCTAAAAATATTTGTATCGGGATGCTTGGCACAATTATTAAAAGATAAAATGCAAAAAGATTATCCGTTTATTGACGGTTATGTAGGAACCGGAAAATTTGACAAAATAGTAAAACTTATAAAGAAAAACAAATTTTTTGCGGATACAAATTGTGCCGGCGGTGTAAACAATTTTAAGTCAAGAGTATTATCTGCAAATACACCTTCAACTTACATAAAAATCTCTGAAGGATGTAATCACAGATGCAGTTATTGTATTATTCCAAACTTAAGAGGAAATTTTGTAAGCAGACCGATAAAATCAATAATCGACGAAGCTAAAGCTCTTGCAGATGCGGGAATTAAAGAACTTAATGTAATAGCACAAGATACAACTTCTTACGGAATAGATATATATGGCAAGCTTTCCCTTGCAAAGCTCTTAAGAGAACTATCAAAAATTAAACAATTGAAATGGATAAGATTATTGTATGCTTATCCGTCAACTATCAACAAAGAATTATTGGAAACAATATCACAAACGGAAAACATATGTAATTATATCGATATTCCTGTTCAGCATATAAGTAAATCGGTATTACAAAATATGAAAAGGCCGTTAAATTCAAGAAAAATTATAGAAAACATAAAAAAAGATTTCCCCGAAATAACATTAAGAACTTCTTTAATAACAGGTTTCCCTAATGAAACGGAAACGGATTTTAAAGAGTTATTATCTTTTGTAAAACAAAATTATTTTGAACATATCGGTATATTCGGTTATTCGGACCAAAAACTTGCAAAATCTTATAAACTAAAAAATAAAATTTCTCAACAATTAACAGAAAAACGCTTACAAATACTTGCTAAAGAACAATTTAAGAATGTAATACAAAATAATAAAGCTAAAATCGGTAAAAGCTTTGAAGTATTACCGGAAACAATTTCTAAAAACAAAATTTACTGCAGAGCCTATTTTCAGGCACCGGAAATTGATAATACAATTATTGTTAACAATAATAAAAATATTAAATTAGGAAAATTTATAAAAGTTAACATAAAAAGTTTTAAAGACTACGATTTAATTGCAAAATAATGTATAATTATTTTTTAGTTAAATTTTAAGGATTTATTTATGAATTTAGCAAACAAATTAACATTACTTAGAGTTTTACTTGTTCCTGTATTTATTATCCTTATGATAATAAATTCATTTTGGGCAAATATATTGGCTCTTTTTGTTTTTATCGGTGCATCAATAACGGATTATTTTGACGGAGTTATAGCAAGGAAAAAAAACATGATAACGACTTTCGGAATTTTTCTTGATCCGTTAGCAGATAAACTTTTAGTAACTTCGGCATTTATTTCTTTTGTAGGAATTTATACATTAAATATACCTGCGTGGATGGTAATTTGTATAATTGCAAGGGAATTTATTATTACGGGCTTAAGATCTATAGCAGCTTCAAAAAATGTTATTATTCCTGCAAATATGGCAGGAAAAGTAAAAACGACTTCTCAAATGATTGCAATTATAACTATTTTGGTTATTTTGGTTATAAATTCAATCCTTACAAAATTTTACTTTATTACACCTTATGAGCTTTTAGATTTTAAAGGGTGGCAACAAATTTTAGGTGTAATATTGATTTATGCTCCATATTGGTTGATGTTAATAACAACAATATTTACATTGTATTCGGGCATAAGCTATTTAATTATACATAAAAAAATATTTATAGAACAAAAAAATTAAAATGATAAAAACAGAATTTATTTTATCCGGAGAATTTGAAGTAAACTGCTATATCGTTTACGATGAAATTTCAAAAAAAGCAATTATTATTGATCCCGGACAAGATAGCAAAAAAGTAATCAATAAAATTGAAAATTTAAATTTGAAACCCGAACTTTTAATAAACACTCACGGGCACTTCGACCACTCTTATTCCGATGATATTATAAGACAAAAATACAATATTCCTTTAGCTATTCATATAAATGATACGGAAATGCTCTCAGACGCAAACAAAAATTTTTCAACAATGGTCGGCAACCCTATAATAATAAACAAAGCCGATATTATTTTTGAAAAAGAAGAAATAAAAGAAACTTCTTTTTGTAAATATTCAGTTATATATACCCCGGGACACAGTAAAGGTTCTGTCTGTATTTTAATTGATAATACATTATTTGCAGGTGATACCGTTTTTAAAAATTCTATAGGCAGAACAGATTTATACGGCGGAAATTATGATGAACTTATTTTGTCGTTACAAAAAATAAAAAAGCTTCCAAAAGATACAATAATTTATCCCGGTCACGGTTCGTTTACAACATTAAAGAACGAATTAGAAAACAATATGTATTTTAACCAATAAAATGCAAAGAGTTGACAATTTTATCAGTTATATTTTGATAGAAAAAGGACTTTCAAAAAACACTGCTCTGGCTTACAGAACGGATTTAAACACATACCTAAAATTTTTAGAAGAAAAAAAAATAAATTATGAAACAATAACTCATTTAGAAATAACAGACTTTTTGTGGCATCTTCAACAATCCGGTTCTAAACCGACAAGTGTTTATAGAATGATAGAGTCTATCCGTCAATTTTATAAATTTCTTGTTGCAGAAAATTTTATAAAGACAGATCCTACTATAAATCTTACAGGAAATAAACTTCCGGAAGCTTTGCCGGATATACTAACCAATGAAGAAGTAACAAAATTGTTAAATTCTGTTTCGGAAAGTGACAATCTTTCAATAAGAAACAGAGCAATGCTTGAACTTTTATATGCAACAGGTTTAAGAGTATCCGAACTTATAAGTTTAAAATTTTCAAATATAGATATTGAAGAATGTTATGTAAAAATTTTCGGTAAAGGTAATAAAGAAAGACTGGTTCCGTTCGGTCAAAAAGCGCAATTATATTTAAAGAGATATTTAAGAATAAGAAAAAATACAAAATCGGAATTTATATTCTTAACAAGACTAAATAAACCAATCTCAAGAATAGAATTTTGGAGACAATTAAAACAAATAGCCTTAAAAGCGGGAATAATGAAAAATATTATCCCCCATACTTTAAGACACTCTTTTGCAACACATTTACTTACAGGTGGTGCCGATATCAGATTTGTTCAAGAGATGTTGGGACACAGTTCCATTTCCACAACACAAATATATACACATGTAAGCCAACAAAGATTAAAAGAACAGCATAAAAAGTTTCACCCGAGAGGTTGAAACGGCAATGTATAATGTAAAATGTTTAATGTACAATTAACAACAACGATAAACGACAATTTATAATTTAATTGTAAATTATAATAATTTTGTAGTATAATAATATAATATATAAAATATTTTTAACGGAGTATTATAATGAAAAAAATTATTTTTTCAATTTTATTGCTTACTATATTTGTATTACCTGCAACTGCAAAGATGAATATGGATTTCATCATAAAAGGCGGTGTTTTAGCTTCACCTTATCTTAATTTGGATAAAAATATAACAATAACAGATACTTATCATGGTGAAGAAAGAACATTACTTACAGACAATATATTAGATGTTGATTTAGGTTTTACTTTAGGCGGAGAAATATTTGTTTATCCTTGGGAAAGTATCGGTTTGGGTTTAGGTGTTATGCATTTATTTAAGACTGATATCGAAAACACTGCACAAAAAATATCGGCAACAAATATATATGTAGCAGCAAAACCTAAATTAGTTTTAGAAAACAAAGAAATCGATAGTGTATATTTAATAGGGCAATTAGGTTTAAGCAATGCAGATATAAAATTAATAGATGCAAGCGGTCTTTCAGGTTTATATCTTGCCGGTGGTGTTGGAATAGAAGCTAAATGGTTAATAGTAGAAGTTTTATATTCTTACTACAATTGGATTATTCCAAACAACGATTTTGCTTCTCATGGTTCGATGTACAGCTTACAACTTAATATAGGTTATAAATATTCAATATAAACAGGATAAATAAAAATGTCAATGACATTTTTTAAAATAGTTGTTTTAATTTTTTTACTTATATCTTTATTCGGAGTTTTTTTTACAAAAAAGCTTTTAGAATTTTTCTGTTATCTTAATTTTTCATATTATAAATTTTGCGGAATAGATGTTGAATTTAAAATAGTATCAACAAAAATAGCAAAACTTTCTTGTTTAGCAGGTACTGTTTTTCTTATATTTATGTTTTTTAATATTGATAAAAATTTCAATAATAAAAACACAAACGACCTAAACAAAAATGAAATAACAGTTACCGAAACTATAAATATGGAGAACATTGATATGAAAACAGTTTACGCCTTTTTGAAAAAATGTCAAACATATTATCTTGCAACGGTAGAAAATAATCAACCCAGAGTAAGACCTTTCGGAACAATAGACTTATTTGAAGATAAACTGTATATTCAAACCGGTAAAGTAAAAAATGTATCTAAACAAATGGCACAAAATCCAAAAATTGAAATTTGTGCTTTTGACGGCAATACATGGATAAGAATAGAAGCTGTTGCTGTAAATGATGATAGAATAGAAGCAAAACAACATATGCTTGATAATTATCCCGGTTTACAAAAAATGTATAAAGCGGACGATAACAACACTCAAGTTTTATATTTGAAAGATGCAACAGCAACATTTTATTCCTTCACACAAGAAAAACCTAAAGTAGTTAAGTTTTAATAAAAATAATTTATATTTGTTACTTTTATAATAATTGTTGAATATTTGTATAGAAATCAAGATTTTTATTATCGTTTACTAAATCTTCTATAGTTATCGAACCAAAAAATTTGTTTATAATATCATAAAATTTGTTCCACATATACAAAGTTTTACAATTTGCTTTTCTTTTACAATGTTCACCTTTTTTTAAACATGCAACCGGTGCAAGATCACCTTCGGTAAGTTTTAGTATGTCTATAACTTTATATTTGTTTATATCTTTACCTAATTTATATCCGCCGCCTTTACCATGTACACCTTCAATAATTTTATGTTTTGTAAGTATCGGCAAAATTTTTTCCAAATACTTTAATGATATTTCCTGCCTTTTAGCAACATCTTTCATAGGTATAAATTTACCGTTAGAATTTTGTGCCAAATCTATTATTACTCTGATGGCATATCTGCCTCTTGTCGATATTAACATTTCTGTTCCTCAAATAATTATTTATACTATTACCTACCTTTTGGGTTGGTTTTAAGCATATTATTAAAAAAATATTATATTGTCAATAACTCACAATAAAAAGCAGGGGAAAAAATTTCCCTGCTTTTTAACGATAATATTTTTATTATTAAATTCACAAACTAAAAAATAATACAAAAATTATGCACTGGCCAAAATTTTTCTGATATTATCCATTTCCGTATCAACCATACTATCCGACAATGCCTTTTCCATTAAGTCTTCATCCAATATCGGTAACAACCCTATTTCGCCCGGCTTATAATTAAATATACCCGCGTTCAATTTAGCTAACATTACCGGATCCGAATTTATTCTTAACATTAATGCTCTGCCTAAAAGTCCATTCTTTACAAGTGAAGCATATTTGGAATCAACAACAAATTCAGTAACTTTACTATCTGCAGATATTTTATATACAGGTATGGCTTGTGTCGGCTCTAACGGATTTGCAATATATGCAAAAGCTTCTTGTCCTTTCGGTGTTTTGCCTGCAGTTAAAGATATTTCATATTTCGTTTCTACAAACGGAATCTCTTGTATATCATCAATATCTGCATCTGCATCTTTTGCTATCTCCGTTAATTTTTCCTTATTATCAAGTGTTGTTATAGGTCTCATTTGCAATATGTAAATTTCGTTATCTTTAATTGCAAACTCTACATCTATAGGATAACCTACCGAATTTTCTAATAAAGAAATTATTTCTGCTAATTTCTTTACATTTTGAGCATTTAATGCTCTCGCTTTAGCATTGTGCCCTACAGCAACTTTTTTTATTCCGCCTTCGGCATCAGCAACCAACTTAAATTGTTTATCTGCAACGGAATATTCTATTATCTCACCGCTACCCATATCAAATAAAACACTATCCGGAGTAAACATACCGGAAACCAACCCCTCTCCTTGTCCAAATAACGCATTGATTCTTCCGTTACCATATTTATCTCTGCTAAACACAACACCGGATATTTCCGAATCAACCATTTCCTCAACCAATACAGCAGGTTTTACAACTTGTCCGCTGGATATCATATAATCTATACATCTTTCCGCAAAGAAAGATTTCCAACATTCTCTCACATTATCATAAATATCATCATAATCTACATTAAGTTTTGTTTCTCCCATACCCGCAAAAGCATTATTTGTAGCATCTTCACCTACACCTGAAGATCTTACGGAATACTTTTGTCCCGGTTTTATAAATTTATTTAACTGTTTTATTATTTCTTTTCCCAAATCTGTTTCCTTTAACCCTTCGGAATCTATCAAATCACAAATTTCTTTAGCAATTTCCATGGCTTTTTGTTTATCTTTATTTTTTATTGCATTTTCAAATTCCGTTAAAAGATTTTCTTTTCCCAAAACTTTAAATAACATCGGCATAACATTTACACTTATACCTATACCGCCCGGTACAATAACACCCATTATATTTTTTAACAATTTAAACATCTTTGCAAGTTGCGATGTTTTAGAACCGAATATTTTTTCATTTTCCGCATTTTCTTCAAACAAACTTATTTCTTCTTGTAAATTTATTTCTTCTTTTTGTTCGTTATATCCGTTAATTTTATCTCTCATCATAGGAACTAAAATTTTAAGTGTTTCTTTTTTGCTTAACAATTCTTTTAATGTTTCATTATCACTAATAAAATAATTATATATTTCAATATTTTTTAACATTGTAATTATTTTTTGAATATCTGCAGAACTTAACTTATCTTTACTTAACAATTCAACCATATCATTAATGAATGTTTGCATATATAAATTTAATTTTGTTTTGATACCTTGCTCAAGATATTTTAATTGCTCTTTCAAACTTTCTATTTCAGATCTTGCACCTACAGTTTTTATAAAAGCCAATTTTTTATTTAATTCCTGCAATACCATATATGCAATATTAACATTATCTATTGCCTTAAGATTTAATATGGCTTCGGAAATACTTTGAACTTTGTCTTGTATATAAGTATCGTTTAATTCTTTTACTTTGTCTTGAACTTCTTCCGGCATATCATTAGAAAACAAACAATCCAAAATTTGTGTCGTTTTAGGATTTCCTACTGCTTGGAAATACACATATTCAACAAATCTGTTTATATTTTTATTTTTTGAATGATTATTCATAAAATCTATAACAGATTGTGCATTGTCTGCATCTATAAAACTTTGCAATTCATCTAACAAAGAAATATCAATATCATCAAATAATAAAACAGCGCCTGTTTCACCGTTAATAAGAACTCTTGCACCTTCTTTCAACAGTTTTCTTGTTGCTTTTACTTTCTGAACTTGGAATTGATTATTAATCGTTTCAGGTTCACCGGAAGCCAAATAATACAATATTTCTATTTCGTTATTTGTCCATGTTGCACCATTAAGAACAACAGAAGGTTTCTTTAACTCTCTTGTAGTAATAGCCGCATGGCTCAAAACTCCGCCGCCGGTAGTTATTATACCTTTTGCTGTTTCTATAAAACGCATATCATCCGGTGTTGTATAAGGTACAACCAATATACTATTTTCATCAACATTGTTTTTGTCAAAAGTAATATTACCTACAACACTAACACCCGTCCCGTCCGAAGTAGGGGTAGACGGAATTTTTGGACTTTCTACAGTTTGAACTTGTCTTGATAACATATTCTTTATTCTCTTTCTTTCTCTTGTCATTACCCATTCTTGTTCAGGAATAACATATCCTTCTTTACCCAATATTTCAATTAGTTCGTCACTTGAAAGTTCTTGTCTTGTTAAATCGGTAACTTTTTCGCCTATTGCATATTTCATTCTTTTTGTATTCGGATCCATTATTGCTTTTATAAACAATCTGTCTCCGTTTTTCAATTCCATAACGGAACTGACAACAACAAAATTTCCTATATATGCTAACATTCTTGTATCAAACTCATAAGTATTTACCAAATTAAAAATTCTTGCCTGTTTTGATGTTTCGGTGAAGTTAGTATTTAGTTCATCTATCATTGAATGAACAATATCATACTCTTCATTTCTTACTAAAACACCTTCTTCATTAAATATAATTCGACCTTCAACATAAGCTCTTTCTATAGGTTTATTAAAATATTTATCAAGATATATAGGATCAAAAAGATCTTCTCCGGTTACATTTTCCGGTAATAAATCACAACCTAAATAAGATAATATATCATTCAAAGACTCTGCTTTTAAAGATCTTTTTTCCGGTAAAAGATCTAACTTATATCCGTTGTTTCCATATCCGTAAAATTTTCCCTGATTACTAATTTCTACTCCATACCAAGTTTCTCTTCTTTTTGCTTTTGTAACCCATTTTTTATAAACTTCTTCAAAACCGGATTCATAATGTCTTGCCTCAAAATCACAATCAATATTTGAAGAATACTTAAATATTTCTACTACTTGTGTTGCTATATCAATTAAATCCATAGTTTCGTTCATACCATAATCTTTATTAAGAGTTGCTTTTATACTATAAGAATCCAAACCATTATATTTTTCAGTATCTATTTCAACATAAAAGCCCAAATATTCAAGTATTTCTTTAAAATATCTTACTCTTTCTTTTTTACCTCTCTCATAAGAATGATCCGGAATTTCTTTATAGTATATACTTATGCCTCTATCAGCTTCACCAAAATTAAAGAATATATCAACACTATGCTGATTTAAATTTGTTGTCCATACTAAAAGATCATCCTTACAAATAAAATCATTTATTACAGACTTTGGTACTTTTCTTGTAGCCAATTTTGATAAAAACTTTATAATATTTGAATTTATTGTATCTGACAAATTATATCCTTCTATGGTAGATTCCTGATGTGCGGTTATAAGTTGTATAGGTGCACCTATTTTGCTTATATCACCGATTTCTTTTTTAAAATCTGCTATTGATATTTGATGAACTGCATTTATCAATGTATGAATTTCTTTAATATCTTTTATCTCCCATTTTGTCCATGCAGCCAATAACAAATGACTTCTCACTTTAGTTTTTCTATCAACAGTATTATCATTCAAATCTATTATAATATTATCAAATGCTTCTTGTGCAGCATTTCCATGTTCAATATTTATCTTTTTTAATTCGTTTATCATAAACTGCAATTCATTTAATAATTCTGTTAAATTTTTATTATAATTTTTTGAATCGTTTAGTTTATCCAACAATAAAAGAACGGATTTATTATACTCCATTATTTTTTGTAAAATCGAAAAACGAATTAAAACTTGTTGTACTTCAGCTACCGATGGATTTGTTTTACCTGTTATTTTTGTAATAACAGGTTTTTTATTTTTTAATAAAACAGCAGAAGCCTCTTCGCTTTTCTGAAAACTTCTATCCAATAAAGGCAATGAAAATTTTTCCAATATGCTTTTAGGTAAAAATTTAATTAACGGTGTAAAACTATATTCCGCATGCCCGGCACTATTTCTAATAGAAGTATCACCAACATATATATATACAGGTATATTTAATTTTTCTGCCAACAATTTAACTTCTTCAAAATCTACAGGAACATCTTTTATATTGTTCTTATATATACCTGCAGATACAGTTTCCAACAAGATAATAACAGCTCTTTTTCTCTTCTCTAAATTAACATTGTTATCATTGGCAACAGATAATAACTTTTCCATAAGTAAACAAGAAAATCTTTTCATTCTCTCTTTATTTTCCGTTCTTGATGAAAACCAACTATCATCATTTAATTCTTTATAAAATGAAGATGTAAACATATAAATAGGATTTATATATTCTATTGAATCAACTACCATATTTGCTAATAATTCAACATTTTCATATATCATATCATCCTTCGTTGAAGGAATAGATAATATATAATTATTTCGTTTAGCCGCATTTATAAGAATATCTAAAGTTGCCGGAGTAAACCCCATACCCGGTATAGATCTATCATTGTTATTAAACAAACAGCTATATACACTTGTATCCGTTACTCTTTTTAAAGATAAATTTCTGAATATATCTAAACAAAGTTGTTCTCTGCTTATGTACTCTTCGGAATTTTTATCATCTAACTGATGAGAAGATATCGGTTCATATATATGTAAAGCAACATTTAAAAGCAGCTTAACCAATTCTTCATTAAAACTTTTAAATTCTCCAATGTTTTTATCGTTATTTCTTGGTTGAATAATTAAAAACAATTTAGAAATAATATTATTAAATAATGTATGGTCCGTATTATTATCGAATTCATCAATTAATAAAGAATATAAATCAGATATTTTTAAATTTACTGCATTTAAATCTTTATTTTCTTTAATTCCCTGTTCGCAAATTGACAGTATTATTTCCATTATTTTAAAAGCTGCTTCTTTATTAGTATCTTTCAATTTCTTTACTTTTTCAAGCAATGAGTTAAGCTGCATTTCTAATAAGACAATATTTTTATTATTAATTTTATCTATCAGCTCATCTAAATTATGTACTATTGTATCTACATCTTGTTTAATTGTTTCATCTTCTATTAAAGGAACAATATTTTCTAATTTTTTTACATTGTCTGCTAAATTTTCAGATATATTTTCATCAACTTTATCTTTTTTAGAAAGAGCATAATAGAAATTTTTTAATGCATCATAGTTTCCAAATAATTCCCTCCTAATTTCGTACGGCATATTTTCATCAATTGCTATAAGATTGTTCTCTAACAACTTGTTAACTATATACGGAACAAAATCCGGATTTATCGAATAAGTAAAACTTATAAGATATGCCATTTCGGATAAAACAGTTCTCCCGTCTCGATTACCGGTTACATACTTATCTTCATTTATAAATAAAGAATCTATTATGGAATAAAACAATAAATTGCCTGAATTATTAACATCAACCAGTGTAAGGAAAGAAGTTAAAATATATATTACAACCTTACTTAAATAAACATCTGAATCAAACGAGCTTATAAGGTTATTTTCCAAACAGAAATTTCTCAGTTTACCATAAACAGAATCTTCTCCATAATATCTTCCATATTTATCTTCTAATAAAATTTGAAGATTATAATCTTTCTTGTGATTTTTCTTTAAAAACTTAATAAGTTCCTTTATTTGTCCTACAATAACATTATATTTTTCATTAATATCTTCAGGTAAATTTGATATTTTATCTACTATTCCTTTTACATCGTCAAACATTGATAACATAGAAATCATTTCTATTGCTTTATCAATAAAAGGTTGTTCTATAGCAGGAATTTCAACCGATTTTGAAGTCGGTTCTGTTTTTTCTTGTTGCGACAATGTTGTTATTGCTCTTCTTTGCAATACAAAAATTTTGCCGTTTTCATCTATGGCAAATTCTATATCTACAGGATATCCTGCATCTTCTTCCAATATTTTTGCTATTTCTTTTAATTCTTTTATTGTATCTTCATCCAAAATTCTTTCAATTCTTTCATCAGCACTAATTTTGGTTACTTTTGTTCCGCCTTGAGCTTTTTCTTCTATTTTTATCATATTGTTTAAAGCTCTGCGGTAATCTATTCTTCCATCGGATGCTCTGACTGTTATATGATCCGGAGTAATTCTTCCGGAAACAAGACCTTCGCCTAAGCCTAAAACGCCTTCTATTGTTAAATTGCCGCTATTATCTCTTGTAAACATTACACCTGCTTTTTTAACACCGACAACCATTTCTTGAACTAACAACGCAGGTTGAACAACAATACCGACTTTAACCATATCTTCTATACATGTATCTGTAAAGAAAGATTTCCAACCTTCTTTTACCGTTGAATAAACCTTATCTTTATTTACATTCAATTCGGTTTTTGCCATTCCTGCAAAAGCGTGATTTGCACCATCTTCCCCTACTCCGGAAGATCTGACTGCATATTTTTTGCCATCATCCAATTTTGATTTAAGGAATTCTTCCAATTGTTTATCATCTATAGATTCAATAAGTTTAGATATTTCTCTGCCTGCATCTATTGCTTTTGCTTTATCTTTCGATTTTACTGCTTGTTGAAACTTTTCAATTAATTGTAAATATTTTTCACCTAAACCGTTTTGTTCAAAAAAGATTCTCAACACATCTTTACTTATACCTAATCCATGCGGAACTGTTGCAATTGTAATACCTTCATCTTCAAACGCTCTTGAAAGTTTTGCAAGTTCTGTTGTTTTTGTTCCGTATCTTGCTCCATCTTTTGCTCTTATATCTTCAAAATCCCTTATTTCGGTTTCATAATCTTTACCCTGTTCCGAACTTATTATCTTATCTATTTTTGTAACCAAAATTTCTATTTCGGAATTTCCGTAATAATTCCAAACTTTTGCTCTTTCACTTATTTTTATTAACTCGTCCTTATCGTTTTCTGTTATATCGGTTTTAGCTAATATCTCGTTTACTTTTTTAATTATTTCTTTAACTTCGGCATCTTTTTGAGAGAGAGCTGTTTTTCTATCTTCTTTAACAGCCACCGCCAACTCATATTGTCCTTCTACGATACTATCATTCGTTAAAGAATAATCTAACACATCCAACTCTTGTTGTATAAAATTCAATACTGCAAGTCGTATATTTGCATCTTTTATTTGTCTCTCATTTTCAACATATATTTTTAATGCTTTTATTTTTTCACCTGTATACACTTTTACCAACTCGGTAACTTTTTTGCCTATATCCGAATCGTGATCCCAAGCCAACAAGAACTGGGTTATATCTTGTTTATCTTTAGCGGTAATTACTTGTAAGAATATATATTCAACAACTTGTCTTATATTAGTATCTTCATAATGATCTTGTATATACTTCATTATAAAATCAAGGTCGTCTTCATCTATAGCTTTTTGAAGATCAGTTATTGTTTCTTTAGGTATATCGTTATAAACTAACACTCTTCCGTTTATTCCGTTAGCTAAAACAACCGTACCTTCTTCCAATACCAAATTATGTTCGGCTATTTTCTGTATTTCATAACCTCTTTTTTGTTCAATAGGAGATTCTATTGAATAATAAGGAATTACCAATTTCCCGTCAACCCACTGACCGTTGGAAAGGATAGCTGTTTTTTTGTTTTCTCTTGCTGTAATATTTGCATGGCTTAACATTCCACCGGTAGTTGTCATAATAGCACCGGCCTTAATTATGGAAGAAACATCTTCCGGTGAAGTAAACGAAACAACCCACATACTATTTTCATCAACTTTATCTTTATCGTAAGTAATTCTTACAGGAATATACATATCGGATTGTCCGGAAACGCTCATACCCCTTGTATATATTCCGTCTTTCGGTAACAATATTTTTTCTCTTAAAACAGCTAAAGATTCTTTCTTTTCCGAATGACTTCTTGGTTTTTGTTCTTTTACAACATAGCCGAATTCTTGTAATATTTGTATCAACTCTTTATAATTTAATTTTATTCTGTTACCTTCAAAATCTACAAACTCAACATAAGCAAACTTCGATCTTTTTCTTTCTTTATCTACGGCCGTTTTTACGGATAACCACCCTTTGCCATCTAATCTTATCAACCCGCTTAAAGCAACCATTCCGCCAATATAACCTTCAGTTTCAAAATTCAAACTATCATAATCTAACAAGTTAATAACTTGAGCTTGTCTCAAAGAATCATCAACATTGCCTTCAATTACATCTAATAATGTTTCTATACCGTCATATTTTTTATTTCTTACCAAAACACCATTTTCATCAATTATAAGTTTATTCTTAATGTATTCGCTAACTATTTCCCAAGGTGATGTATTATTCGTATCCATTTTTAAATGATTATAGAGTGCCGACAACTCTTCTTTTTCTTTTTCTTTACTTTGTTCAAATTTATTTCTTATTTGTTTAACTTTTTCAATTCTGGCAGTCCAAGAATCTATTAAGCGCCCCGTATTACCTTTTTCAAATTCTTTCGGCATAACAAAAGAATTTTTCATTTTTCTATAATCTTCTATTGTTAACTTTGGAATATAGTAAGTTCCATGGTAATGATCTGTATCAGGGTCATTACCATCTTCTAATGCAAAATCTATATTTTTTGTATCTGCAAGAATTTCAATCGCTTGTGAAAATAAAAATGCATACTTTTCAGGAGCATTAAAATCATTTTTTATATTATATACGGCTGTAAAGTTACACGGACCGCCTACAGTACTACCTTCAGTAACTTCAGTATCTACATAAGTTATATCAAAACCGGCTTGAGCAAATAACGTTGCAAGTAATGTTGTTCTTAATGCATTTCCGTCTCCTCTACCGGAATCATTAAAAGTAACTCTTATCCCTTCGTCCATATCTACCAAAATATTAACGCCATGATAGCCCAACTGTTTAGAATACACTAATTTGTTATCTTTCATCACACATTGACCTTCGGTTGAATCTTCGCTTATTTCCGATAAAGTTACAAGAAATTCTTTCATTTCATTTTTCATAGAATCTGTAGAACAATCATAAAAAGTTATTTGATCACTACCGTCTTGTCTTAAAACAACTTTTCTGCCACCGATATCAGATGAAGATTCTACTATTGACATTAGTTTACTTGTTGATGTTTGATGTATTGCATTAATAAGAGTATGTAACTCTTTTATTTTATCAATAGCATCTTCCGTCCAAGGATTCAATCTTGATAATGTTTCAATCTTTACATTTCCGTTTTTAATATCTTTCTTTATTCTTAAAAGTGAAATTTTAGCTTTTTGTGCAAGTTTCGGATGTATTATCTCAAAAGCATCTAACATTTCTTCTATAAAATAAATTGTATCACCGATAGAATCTTCTGTCATTCTTGTTAATGATGACAATGCCAATTCATTATTTTCCAATACTTTTTCAAAAGCATCAAATCTATCGGAAACATTTTTTGTTTCCGAAATTGCTTTTTCATTTATATCGGAAATAAGTGTATATATTCCCTTATCTTTACTCCACCAAGCAACTTCTTTTCCTAAAACTTCTTCAATATTTCCTGCCTCAACTTGTTCTTTAATATAATCTAAATTTTCTCCTAAATTCTTTATAAGTTCCAAATCCGAAGATATTAATTTAAAATCTTTTAACATTTTCTCTACAATTTTAATTGCTTGTCTTAAATCATTTTCAGAATAACTTATTTTTGCTAAAGCTAAGTTTCCATTTTTTAACAATCTATCTAGAGCAAATTGTTTTTCTTCACTGACATCTAAACTTTTTATTTTTTCTGTTTTTAAAGTTCTAAAGTATTTAGTACTCTTTTTAAATTTCAGAATAAAATTCGGAATAAAAGAAAATAAAGGTTGATAGTCCGGAACATACATTTCTCTATCAAAAATTTGTGACTCTTCATCAAGAATATCAAAAGAAAGGTCTATGGCATTATAAAACAATTCCAAATCTTTATATTCAAATATTACTTTTTGCAATTCTTTAGGAACATTTTGTCTGGCTTCTTCAATATTTTTCGGAGAGAATTTTTTCCAATTATTTCCATATAATTGTACATATAGCGGTTCTGGTGCATGAAGTGTATCTTCAAACTTTTTCTTAATTAAAGACAAAGCTTTTTCCTTATTGAACATATACACATATGCAATTTCCGAAAATCCAAAATCTAATTTTGAATCTTTATTTCCCCTTTCAATAAGTTCGTCACATAATTCTTCTAAAAATGTTGTTTTTCCTTCTTTAATTAACACATTTAATACCGGAACCAGAAGGTCTAAAATTTCAGAATCAATTTTTTGATTTTCAAATAAATCCGTATACAAAACACTTATTTGTTCTTGAAGAATCTGTAACTGTTCTTGCTTCGATAAATTTAATGCATTTGTTAATGTTTGTATAACAGAATTAAATTTATCGCTTTGAATATATGAATTATTCGTTTTCTGTAATTTCAAATAGCCTAATTTAGAAATTAAATCGCTTAAAGAAATCTTTTGTTTAGAAACCTTATCTTCAGCAAGTACTTCACTTGGTTCTAAATTAAAATACTCATTATATACCCCACACACATTATAAAATTCTTTTACCCACTCATAATTTGTTTTTCTTGAATCTAAAGAAGGCGGTGTTGTTTGTTTACCGCTGTTATATAAAGCTCTTATATAAGCTTTTGCATATTCATCAATTTTACCGGAAGATGAAGATAAAAGAACTTCCAACATCGGCTCAAACCAAACTGCAAAAATAGCATCTTCTTTCATAATTGCGGTTATTTCATTTTCCCACTCTTCAATGCTATCAAAAGAAAACGGTGAAGGTACAGGTATCGCAAATTTTTTGTAATCTGTCATAGATTTAACAGATTCTTTGTTTTTATACAAAGAATCAAATATTTTGTGAACGTATCCTACTTGTCCGATTCCATAAAAATATTGTGCACTGTTCATCAACATTTCAAAATATCTGCTGGAATAATTTTTCTTATCCGCAGCTTCTTTCAAAATTGAATCAAAAAATCTGTCAAACAATAAATTACCTTGTTCATCTCTTAAGTATATGGAAATATTCAATAGAGGTTCAAATAAAAGCATATACTCAAAATTATTTGATGTAAAACTTCTTGATGTCTTATGATTTTTAACGATAAAATCAAATAATTCTATAACTTTTTTTGCAACAGCATCTTTATCTTCTCCTATATTTTCAAAAGCATATATAAAAGCATTTCTTTCTTCCTCATACTCCAATTTCCCGCTTTTTGAAATATCTTTTAAAGTTTCTATTATTTTATTTATCTCGGAATCTAATTTTTTCTCTTCCAAAGAAGGAGTTTGCAATATGGTTAAAAGCAACTGATTTTCTTGTTTTGTTGCAATATAATTATTTACGATATGTGCCAAAGAAGATATTATAACAGCAACAAACATTGATTGTGGAAACACAAAAGATACAGAAACAAATATCGCCGTTAAAATTGTGGAAGGAACAAAAAAATCTCTTATATTTCTTATATTTACTTTACTTGAAAACAAATTGGAAATAAAACTGTTTGTTATTTTACCGTCATCAACTTTTTTGTTTAAGAAATTGTTTATTTTATCTGTTAACGGATGAGCAAAAGAAAAACCTAATATACCGATAACACCGGTTACTATTACGGGAACAACAGATATAGGATTTGAAACAAATAAACCTGTTACAAAAAAAGGAACAAATCTAAAAGCAAATTCTTCTATAACAGGTGCAATTACAACTTTATAAACAAAATTTAATTTTGTTTTGGAACTATCAACTAAATTTTTAAAAACTACAAGACTTTCTTTTTTCGGCAACACTCTTCTAAACACAAAATCTTTATCGCCGGTGGAAGACACATAACCGCTTTTTAACGTAAATGTTGTTTTTATTTTTGATAAAGCTTTTTTCTTGTTTATTTCGTATATAGTTTCATTTATTTTTTCTAGTATTTCTGCCAATTCTTGTTTAGATTGTTCCGAACCATCCAACAAATCTGAGTTTGATATTCTGCCTATTGTCATATGCACTATACTCGGTGTTTTATATTTAGTATCAACACCTTTTAATGCCGTTCTAAAACCTAACATTTTTTCTATTAAATCTTTATCTGTTATTTCGTATATTATTACACCGTCCGGCATTAACTTTAATGTTCCTGCCATTGTAGTTCTGAAATTAACAAAATCTTCTCCCAATATATCAAGAACGGAAAAAATTTCAGCACTTGTATCTCCTTCTTGTACTAAAGAATCTATTTCTTGTTGTGTCATAGGCGTGGAATCATATCCTATTGTCATGTGCAATTGTTCAACAGGCATCAAAGTTACTAAATTACCCATAACTTTTTGTAAAGGTTCAAATATATATTTTGCAATTTTTCTTCTTGTAGCGTTTGTAGGTTCTAACTCTACAGAAGGTTGAGCATATTTATTATTTTTTATTCTTTCAACCATCTGTTTTGTTCTTGCAACATCTATTGAAGAATACGGTACAGTTTGGCCGTCAACAAATTGATACTTTATAGTACTAATCGTTGCCTTGTTTGCATTATCTTTATATTCAACAAAAAATTCTATTTTACCTGTAAGGGCATTTGATGTTATATCCCAATTCAATATTTCAACTTGTCCGTAAAAACCGGATTGTTTTGCTATTATATATTCTTGAACGAACTGTTTTATTGCTTCTTTTATATCTTGCTTAGAAT